>JAICPI010000033.1 GCA_025929895.1 Thermoleophilia bacterium | reverse complement strand
CGACCGGCGTCGGCAAGACCGAGCTCGCGCGCGCGCTGGCGGAGTTCATGTTCGACGACGAGCGGGCGATGCTCCGGCTCGACATGTCCGAGTACCAGGAGCGGCACACGGTCGCACGGCTGATCGGCGCTCCGCCGGGCTACGTCGGCTACGAGGAGGGCGGGCAGCTGACCGAGGCCGTGCGGCGCCGCCCGTACTCCGTCATCCTGCTCGACGAGATCGAGAAGGCCCACAACGAGGTCTTCGACGTGCTCCTCCAGATCCTCGACGACGGCCGGCTGACCGACGGTCACGGCCGCACCGTCGACTTCCGGAACACCGTGGTCATCATGACCTCGAACATCCGCAGCGCCGACGCGATGCGCGAGCACTTCCGGCCGGAGTTCCTGAACCGGATCGACGAGATCGTCGTGTTCGAGGCCCTGACGCGCGACCAGCTCGCGAACATCGTCGAGCTCCAGCTCGCGCGGCTGCGCGAGCGCCTCGCCGAGCGCGGCCTCTCGCTCGAGCTGACCGGCGCGGCGAAGGACGTCGTGACCGAGGCGGGGTGGGACCCGACCTACGGCGCGAGGCCGCTCAAGCGTGCGCTCCAGCGCTTCGTCGAGAACCCGCTCGCGCTGCGGCTGCTGGAGGGCGACTTCGAGGAGGGCGACACGGTTCGCGTCGACGCGCAGAACGGGGAGCTGGTGTTCACGAAGGCGGGCCTCGCCGAGCCCGCGGCCGCCTAGCCCTCGACGTCCGGGAAGGTGTCGATGCCGCCCTGCTCGGGCGGTGCGCCGACGATGAAGAGCATCGCCTCGTCGGCGCCGTCGTTTCGGATCTGGAGCGTCGTGCCCGGCTGGACGACGACGACCGAGCCGGGGGAGAGGTTGACGCGCTCGGGCGGTTCGCCGAGGAACAGCGACGGCGTCCCGGCGAGGATCACGAACGTCTCCTCCTGCACGTGGTCGGCGTGGCGCCGTCCCTTCGCGCCGGAGGGGTAGCGCCAGATGTTCGCGCGCGCCTGCGACATCGAGTCCGAGAGGCGCGCGACCTTGCGGCCGGACCCGTCGTCGCGGTCCTGCCACTCGTGCGCGTCCGCGTGGAAGACCGTGTAGCCCATGCGGGCGAACGGTAGCGTCCGCGCGCGTGCCGCCGCTACCCCCACCACTCCCGCCCGAGGAGCGCACCGTCGGCCAGGTCGTCGCCGAGTCCCTGCGCCTCTACGGCCGCCGCTTCTGGCCCTCGCTCGCGCTCGGCGTGCCGCCGTCGATCCTGAACCTCGTCGCCCGCGTGCTCGACGACGAGTTGCTGTTCGTCGTCGTCCCGCTCCTCGGCGGCGTGCTGCTCAGCTGCTCGTACCTCGGGGCGGTCGCACTCGCGTCCGAGCGGGAGGTCCGCGTCGGTCCGCCGATCGCGGCGGGCGCGCTCGTCTTCCTCCCCTTCCCGATCCTGACTGCTCTGTTCATCCTTCCGGGGCTGATCTGGCTCGCCGCGCTCGGGCTGGTCGTCCCCGTGCTGGCGCTCGAGCGTGTGCGCTTCCTCGGCGCCTTCCGGCGCGCGTTCGCGCTCGCCCGGGCGGACTTCGTCCACGCGCTCGGCACGCTCGCGACCCTGGCCATCCTTGTCTTCATCACGCAGAGCGGGCTCTTCTTCGTCCTGCGCGGGACGAGCGACCAGACGCTCGCGATCGCGTCGTTCCTCGCGAGCCTCGTCGTCTCGCCGCTCCTCTTCCTCGGCGCGGCGCTCCTGTACTTCGACCAGGAGGCGCGCGACAATGCGAGGCATGTACCACGACGGTAGCCGCGGGCTCCAGGACCGTTTCGACACGCGTCGCCTGGCGGACCGGATCGAGGACCGGATCGTCCACGACGCGATCGACGAGGGCGACCGTGCGTTCATCGAGGCGCGCGACATGTTCTTCCTCGCGACCGCGGACGAGGAGGGGCGGCCGCAGTGCTCGTACAAGGGCGGGGATCCCGGGTTCGTGCGCGTCCTCGACGAGCACACGATCGCGTTCCCGGCCTACGACGGCAACGGCATGTACCTCTCGTTCGGGAACGCGCTCGTCAACCCGCACGTCGGCCTGCTCTTCATCGACTTCGAGGGCCGCAAGCGGATGCGCCTGAACGGCGTGGCGTCCATCGACCTCGACGACCCGCTGCGCGCCGAGTGGCCGGAGGCGCAGTTCGTCGTCCGCGTGCGCGCGACGGAGGTGTTCCCGAACTGCCCGCGTTACATCCACGAGTACACGCTCGTGCAGCGCTCCCGCTTCGTCCCCAAGACCGACTGCGAGACGCCGGTGCCCGCCTGGAAGCGGAGCGAGTGGGCGCACGACGCGCTGCCGGCCGCCGACCCGGCGAACGACCCCTCGCGCGAGGTCCGCCCGCGTTAGAGTCGGGCGATGGCCACCTACATCCTGCTCTCGAAGCTCAGCACGCAGGGCGTCCAGACGCTCAAGTCGAACCCGGACCGCCTGCGCGAGGTCAACAAGGACGTCGAGGAGCTCGGCGCGAAGGTCCTCCACCAGTGGGCGACGCTCGGCGAGTGGGACTTCGTGAACATCGTCGAGGCGCCGGACCTCCAGACGATCGCGCGCGTCAGCGTCGCGCTCGGCGCCCGCGGCTCGACGAAGATCGAGACGCTCCCAGCGCTGACGATCGAGGAGCTGCTCTCGGCGCTCGAGTAGCGGCGTTCAGCGCCGCTTCGTGAAGACGTAGTCGGTGCGCCGTGCCTGGAAGTGGCACGACGTGCAGATCGACCCGCGGGCGAGCTCGGTGAAGCGCGCCGTCCGGCTCGGGCGGGTCCACTCGATCATCTGCCAGCCGTTGTGCGCTCGCGCCCTCGTCTTGCGCATGATCGCGATCAGGCTGACGAAGCCGCGGTTCCGCCCCTCCTTGACGACGATCGTGCCGACCGGGTACCGCCCGTTCCTGGGCAGCCGCGAGACGTAGACGTTCTTCGTCGAGCGATGCGGATCGACGGTGCGCGGCGGGATCGGCCTCGAGTTCAGCTTCGTCCACTTCGTGTAGCCGGCCGTGTAGCGCGGGAGCCCGGGCAGCGGGCTGGGGCTCGCGCCGGCAACGACGGCGACGAGTGGCAGTGCGAGGAGCGCGCGCATCAACCGGCAGCGTGACCGACCGCGACGGCGGCGGCAAGCCCCGCGTTGTCGGCGACGAGCGCGCGGTTCGCCGCGAGCGTGCGGCCCTCGCTCTCGCGGTGCAGCCAGCCGAGCACGAACGGCGTCACCTGCTGGCCGCCGACGCCTTCGCGCCCGGCCGCCTCGAGCGCCTCGGCGATCAACTCGTCCACGTCGTCGAGGCTCTGCGCCGGCGGGTTGCCGAGGAGCAGCCCCCCACCGCCGAGCTCCCAGTGCGCGCGCGCGACCTCGGCCGCCTCGTCCGGCGACTCGACGCGCACGGAGACCGGAGGGCCTCCCGCCGCCGTGTAGAAGCGCGGCAGCGTCGACGTGCGGAAGCCCAGCGTGGGGATCCCGAGCGTCTCGAGCACCTCCGACGTCGCCGGGACGTCGAGGATCGACTTCGCCCCCGACGCGACGACGAGCGCCTGCGTCCGCACGAGCTCGGCGAGGTCCGCGGAGACGTCGGGCTGCTGGGTCCAGCCCCGGTGCACGCCGCCGATCCCGCCCGTCCCCATGAAGCGGATGCCGACGCGCCGGCACACCGCGAGCGTCCCGCCGACCGTCGTCGCGCCGACCGCGTTCTGCACTGCGGCCGCGGCGAGGTCGCGCGCCCCGAGCTTGCGCGCCTCGGCGTCGAAGCGCTCGAGCTCCGCCTCGTCGAGCCCGACGCGCACGGAGCCGTCGAGCACCCCGATCGTCGCGGGCACGGCCCCGGCCTCGCGGACGCGCCGCTCGCTCTCCAGTCCGACCGCGACGCCCTCGCCGGGCGGGAACCCGTGCGCGATCAGCGTCGTCTCGAGCGCGACGACGGGGCGATCGTCGCGAAGCGCGTCCTCGACCTCGCGCGAGAGGATCACCACGGCATCGTCCCGAGCTTCGCGACGCAGCGCGCGGCCGCCTCGAGCCCCAGCTCCGGCCCGCCCACGAGGTAGCCCGCGGCGAGCGCGTCGCCGGCGCCGGTCGTGTCGACGACGTCCACCTCGGGCGCGGGCAGCCGCGTGCCGTCGTCCAGCTCGATCCCCTCGGGCCCGCGCTTCAGCACCCAACGCCCGGCCGGGAAGCGCCCGCCCACCGCCTCGAGCTCCTCCTCGTTCCCGAAGATCACGTCGGGCGCCAGCAGCTCGAGCCGGCGCACGAGCTTCTCGGGCCCGAAGTCGGCGATCATGCTCCACGAGGAGAGGTCGACGCTGATCCGGCCGCCCTGCCCGCGCACCGCTCCGGCGGCCTTCGCGGCCGCCTCGTCGATCGGCGAGCGGAAGAGCGCGTAGCCGGTCACGTGCAGCCACGACACGCCGCCGAACCAGCGCATCTCGAGCTCGTCGGCGCGCAGCGACGGAGCGACGCCGCGGTCCGAGGCCATCGTGCGCTCGCCGGTCGGCGCGACGATCGAGACGACGATCCCGTTCGTCCCGTCCACCTCGGGGCCGAGCACCTCGACTCCGTGCCCGCGGAGCTCGTCGGCGACGAGCCGGCCGGCGGCGTCGCCCGCGCGCTTCGCGACGAGCCGTCCCTCCGCCCCGAGCTCGCTCGCCCATGCGGCGACGTTCGCCGCCTGCCCGCCCGCTCCGGTGCGGGTCCGGGCCGACGCGTCCGCGCCGAGGTTGAGCTCCGTGTCGAGGCGCACGACGACGTCGAGCAGGAGGTCTCCCAGGGCACAGACGACCACGGCCCTACAATCGTCCCATGGACGAGGAAGGGAGACGCGGACGACTGCGCTCCTTCCTGATCGGCGGGGTCGTCGGGGCCTCGGCCGCGATCGCCGCGGCCCGCCGGCTGCGTCCGGCCCCGCGCCGGCGCGTCTCGCCCACGGGCCTCGGCGCATTCGAGCGCGCGCCCTGCTTCCGCGAGATCGTCGAGCTCGAGGAGCGCTCTCAGTAGTCGAGGAGCTCGAGGCGGTCGGCCGCGCGGCGCACCGTGACGAAGTTGAGGTCGGCGTCGCCGATGAAGAGCGACTTGCCGACGACCATCACCTGCGAGGCCCGGTCGAGGTACTCGGCCGGCGACGCGACCGGCTCGCTCGTGCGGATGACGAGATACGGGCCGAAGACGCGCGCCTCGTAGTCGCCCGCCGGGTGGGGGAGCCGCGTCTCGATGAAGAGCGTCCGCGCGCACGTGCAGTTCGTGCGGTCGTAGGCGTCGAAGACCCACACGCCTCGCCCGAGCGGGCGCGGCAGCGAGTCGAGCCGCGCGGCGGCGAGGGCGGCATCCGCGCGCGGGAGCACGACGTGCGCGATGTCGGGGTCGTGCTCGGACGCCTCGAGGAAGACCGGGTCGTACCCGAAGAAGATGTCCTCTGGACGCGTCGTCGCCGCGAGCCAGCGACCCGCAGCCTCGCGCGCTGCGATGCGCGCGGCCGGGTCGCCGGTGAAGAGCTCCGGGTTCTTCTCGTACGCCCAACCGGCCTGCGCGACGACGAGCGCGGCGAGCCCGAAGTACGCGACCCAGCGTCCATGGCGGCGCGAGAGCGTCACGATCGCGAAGCCGAGCAGGAGCATGAAGAACGGCAGCGTGAAGATCAGGTGTCGCGTCTCCGGTGAGGCCGAGCTCCCCAGCCGCGCGAGCAGCATCGCCGCGACGGGCGTCCCGATCACGCACGCGACGAGGTACGCCGCCTCGCGCCGGAGGCGCCAGAGGCGGTGCGCGCCGTACGCGGCGAGCAGCAGGATCGGTCCGAGCAGCACCCACCAGCCTGCCGTGAAGTCGCCCGCGACCTCGGCGAGGTACTGGGCGACGGGAAGCGGCGCGCCGAGGTTGCCGCCCTCGCTACCGGCCACGCCGACGTCGAAGCGCTCGGCGAGCCGCAGGTCCGCGAGCCAGAAGGGCGTGCCGAGGACGCCGACGCCGACGAGGACGAGCAGGGCCGCGCGGAGGTGCCGCCGCAGCAGGAGCACGTAGAGCGCTTGTGAGGCGAGCACGAGCGCGCCGTACGGGTGGCTGGCGACGCACGCGACCGCGACGAGCCCCCAGAGCGCGAAGCGCCGTGTTCCGCCGTCGTCCATTGCCCACAGGAGAACGAGGTACGAGAGCACGCCCGTGAACAGGAAGAGGCTGTACATCCGCCCGTACACGCCGTGGAAGAGCAGGACCCAGCTCGCCGAGACGAGGATCGTCGTGGCGAGCGCCGTCGTCCTTCCCGCGAGGCGCGCGACGAGCGCCGCGATCAGCGGCAGGCTCGCGATCGCGAAGGCGGCGGAGACGAAGCGGAGCGCGGTCAGCCCGCCGCCCGAGTGCGCCGCGATCGCCGCGAGGAGGTAGTGCAGCGGCGCGCCGCCGCGCTCCTCGAGGACGACGTCGAACAGCCGGCCGAGCGGCTGCCGGCCGACGAAGAGCGCGAGCGTCTCGTCCTCGTGCGGCGGCCAGACGGTCAGCCGCGTGAGCAGGAAGGTCGCGACCGCGAGCACACAGCCGCCGACGCCCCAGCGATACCACGCGTCGGCGACGCCGATGCGCGGCGTCGCGGCGCGGTCCGGCGTCGTCGCGACCTGGGCCACGCCGAGACGGTACCCGCGGAAACGGGTGCTAGTCTCGCGCCGTGCCGATCTACGAATACCGTTGCCCGAACGGGCACGTGTTCGAGATCTTTCAGCGCATGGACGACCCGGCGCCCGAGGGCTGCGAGACGTGCGGCGAGGGCCCCGTGCAGCGCGTGCTCTTCCCGGTCGCCGTGCACTTCAAGGGCTCGGGGTTCTACTCGACGGACTACGGGCGCTCGCGCAAGTCTGCAAAGGACTCGAGCGAGGGCGGCGGCTCGAGCTCGGACCAGCCGAGCGAGTCGAAGCCCGAGAAGAAGGCGGCGGAGCCCTCCTCGGACTAGCGCACGGCTACCGCACGATGCAGCCGGGGCCGAACAGCCCGTACTGCGGGGGCGGCGGCTGCGGCGCAGACACGCCCAGGAACATCAGCACGACCGCGCGGTTCTCCTCGACCGGCGCGAGCGCGGACTCGCCGCCCACGGACGTCGGCGTCCCGCCGAGCCGGCAGCGAAGCGTGCGCCCCGCGCGCTTCGTCACCCAGCCGAGCTGCGCGAGCTCCGACGCGGAGAGGTCGGTCGCGAGCGGCGCGATCAGGTCGTCCGCGAGCAGCGGCATGCGGACGAGCGTGCCGAAGCTGGTCAGCTCGTCGCCGATCGCGCGCACGACCTGCTGCTGCCGCTCGCCGCGGCTGAGGTCGTTCTCGGCGGGGTTGAGGCGGTTCTCGCGGATGCGCGAGTAGACGAGCGCGCGGCGACCGCCCATCGTCTGCTCGCCGGGCGCGAAGCGCCAGCCGCCCCAGCGCTCGCAGCGCTCGCGCGTCGAGTACGGGCAGTCGAAGCGGTTGGACACGATCGGCTCGGGCACGTCGATCGTGACGCCGCCGAGCGCGTCGATGAGCTGCTCGAAGTCGCGGAAGTCGACGACGACGACGTGGTTGACCGTCAGCCCGGTGAAGCCGCGCACCGTGCGCACCGCGAGATCGGGCCCACCGAGCTGGAACGCGGCGTTGATCTTCGCCGAGCCCCGCCCCGGGACGTCGACGCGCAGGTCGCGCGGGATGGACAGGAACGACGTGCGGCCGCGTCCGGGGTCGGTGCGCACGAGCATGATCGAGTCCGAGCGCTGCGCGTTCTCGCGCCCGGCGCCGGGACCGGCGTCGGTGCCGAGCAGCAACGTCGTCGTCGGGTCCGCGAGCAGCAGCCCGCTCTGACCGTCGAGCGCGACCGGGCCGAGCCGCTCGTTCGCGCCGGAGACGGCGTTGCCGAGCGCCACGTAGCTCGCGATCGCCCACGCGACGAAGAGGAGCAGCAGCACGCCGAGCGCCAACGCGACGCGGCGGCCCCAGCCGCGCCTGCGGCGCGGCGGCGGCGTGGTCGCGGGCGCGGGCGTCGCCGCGCGGCCGGGGCGGCGTCCGTCGCGCCGAGGCGCCGGCTCGACGCGACGCTGGAGCGGGACCCTGCCCTTGACGCGGCCGCCGCGATAGACGCGGTACGGCTTGTCTGCACGGGCCATCGGGCCGGTTATCGTAGCCACGCGTGTCCGCCAATCGCGTCATCGGCGTCGACCTGGGCGGCACGAAGATCGCCGCCGGGATCGTCGACCGGACGGGACGAATCGAGGCCAGGCGCGAGCTCGCGACGCCCACGCAGTCGGAGAACGCCGTCCTCGAGGCGATCGACGGAGCCGTCGAGAGCCTCCTCGACGACGACGTCGCCGCGATCGGGCTCGGCGTCCCCTCGACGGTCGACCAGCAGACGGGCAGCGCGGTGTCGTCCGTGAACATCCCGCTCACCGACGTGCCGCTGCGCGACCACCTGGCGACGCGCTTCGGCGTTCCCTGTGGGCTCGACAACGACGCGAACGCCGCCGCGATCGGCGAGTGGCACGCGGGCGCGGGCCGTGGGACGCGCAACATGGTCATGCTCACGCTCGGCACCGGCGTCGGCGGGGGTCTCGTCCTCGACGGCCGGCCCTATCGGGGCTCGGTCGGCGCCGCGGCGGAGCTCGGCCACATGGTGATCGAGCACGACGGGCGGCCGTGCCAGGGCAACTGCACCGGCCGTGGCCACCTCGAGGCGTACGCGACCGGGCTCGCCGCGGCGAACGACGCGCGTGAGGCGTTCGGGCCGGACGCGGACACGCACGTGCTGATCGACCGCGCGCACGCGCGCGACGAGCGCGCGCTCGGGATCCTCGACGCGATCGGCCGCCGGCTCGGCTCCGCGCTCGGAACCCTCGTGAACGTGTTCAACCCCGAAGCGATCGTGATCGGCGGGGGGTGGGGCGAGGCGGCAGGCGAGTTCCTGCTGCCGGCGGCGCGCGAGGTGATGCTGCGCGAGGCGCTCTCGCCCGGCCGCGAGCTCGTGCGCGTCGTGCCCGCGGCGCTCGGGCCGGACGCGGGCGTCGTCGGCGCGGCGTTCGTCGCGTTCGAGGCGCTCGATGCCGGGCGCGGGTAGGCGTCGTGCCGCTCGCCGTGTGCGCGACGCCGATCGGGAACCTCGACGACGTCACGCTGCGCGTGCTCTTCGAGCTGCGCGAGGCCGACGTCGTGCTCTGCGAGGACACGCGCGTCACGCGCGCGTTGCTCGAGCGGCACGACGTCCGCGCGCGCTTGCTCAGCTACCACGAGCACAACGAGGCGAAGCGCACGGCCGAGCTGGTGCCGCGGCTCGAGTCGGGCGAGCGGATCGCGCTCGTCTCCGACGCCGGGCTGCCGGGCATCAGCGACCCCGGCGCGCGCCTGATCGCGGCGGCGCTGGAGGCGGGCGTTCCCGTCACCGTCCTGCCCGGGGCGTCGTCCGTCGAGACCGCGCTCGTTGCCTCGGGCCTCGAGGCCGAGCGGTACCAGTTCGTCGGCTTCCTGCCGCGCGGTGCGGCGGCGCTCCGCGAGCTCTGGGGCGAGCTCGCCCGGTGGCCGCAGGCGGTCGTCGCGTTCGAGTCGCCGCAGCGACTTCCGCGCACGCTCGCCTCGCTCGCCGAGGCGCTGCCCGAGCGGCCCGCGGCGGTCTGCCGCGAGCTGACGAAGTTCTACGAGGAGGTCGTGCGCGGCACCGCCGCCGAGCTCGCCGAGAGGTTCGCCGACGCGCCGAAGGGCGAGATCGTGCTCGTGCTCGGCCCGGCGGACGTGGCCGCGGAGGAGGCGGACACCGCCGAGGCGGCCGCCGCCGTCGCCGAGCTCGTCGCGTCGGGGCTTCCGCGCCGGCACGCCGCGGAGGTCGTGTCGAGGTTGACCGGCGTGTCGCGGAACACGCTCTACGGCGCCTCTCTGTAACAAGAGCGAATCGAGGCTTCCACATTCGCGTCTTCAGGGCGGACAACGCCCGAACGCACTGCTACGTTCGAGCAACGTTTGCTCCGCCGGCGAATTGGAGGTCGATTTGCGCCGACTGCTCGTCATCTGCTCGCTCGCCGCGCTCGCCGCGCCGGCCACCGCGGACGCGTGGAGCTGGCCCGTCGACGGGCAGCTGCTGCGACCGTTCGCGTTCGGGTCGAACCCCTACGCCGGAGGGCAGCATCGCGGCATCGACGTCGGTGCGCCGGTCGGCGCGGTCGTGCGCGCGCCGGTCGCTGGAACCGTCAGCTTCGTCGGCTCGGTTCCAAACGGCGGGCGCGCGGTCACGATCCGGACCGCGGACGGGCTCGCGGTGACGCTGCTGCAGCTGGGCGGCGTCGCCGTCGCGCGCGGCGCCGACGTCGCCGAGGGCGAGCGCGTCGGCTCGGTCGGCGAGAGCGCGGACGCGGTCACGCGCGAGCCCCACGTCCACCTCGGGGTCCGCCGCGGTGACGACGAGGACGGCTACCTCGACCCGCTCGCGTTCCTGCCCGCACGCGGGGCGGCGCCCGCGCCCGTTCCGGCACCGCCCGCGGAGCCCGTCGCCGCGCCGGAGCCGCGGCCGGTGCCGCCGCCTGCACAGGCCGCGCCCATTTCGCCGCCGCCGCCTCCGGCGACCGCTTCGACCGCGACACCCGCGCCCGCGGCGACCCCGATCGCGGCGCCGCAGGTCCCCGCGCCGGCGCCGAGCCGGCCGGAGGTCGAGAGCGACGCCGGCGAGGACGCCTCCTCCGCGGCGGAGCCCGACGCCGATTTCGTCGTCAG
Source organism: Thermoleophilia bacterium (assembly GCA_025929895.1). Lineage (GTDB taxonomy): Bacteria > Actinomycetota > Thermoleophilia > Gaiellales > Gaiellaceae > JACCTU01. Next base: position 16,535 of record JAICPI010000033.1, on the reverse strand, counting down.
CGCCGCGCCTCGGCGAGTCTCCCGGCCCGAGGCGCGCTCGAGGGCGGCCAAGCCCGTCTGACGAGCCGCACGGTCGCCGCTGGTGTCGGAACCGTCCCCGGTCCCGGCTCCGAGGGCGGCGCGACCCCGCCGCGCGCCGGCGGCTCGGAGCGCGCGCCCGCCCGCGGCGGCTGCACCAGCGGTCGCATCGTCGCGACCGCGAGCGCGTGTCGTCCTCCCGCCTCCCGTCGCGGCTCCGGCGCACGCGTCGGCCGCCGCGCGGCAGGTGAGCCCGTCCCCCGAGCCTCGGCGGACGCGCACGGTCACGCTGCTGGGGACGGCAGGCACGCTCGCCCTGGCCGCGTTCGCGCTCGCGGTCGCCCGGAAGAGGCGGCCTATCATTGATCGCGGTGAGCACCTTCTATCTGACGACACCGATCTACTACGTCAACTCGACGCCGCACATCGGCCACGCGTACACGACGATCGCGGCCGACATCCTCGTCCGCCATCATCGGCAGCGGGGCGACGACACCTTCTTCCTCACGGGGACGGACGAGCATGCGTCGAAGGTGTTTCGGGTCGCGGAGGAGCGCGGGCTCGACGCGAAGGTGTTCGTCGACCGGATCGTCGAGGAGAACTGGCGTCCGCTCGCGCCGCTCGTGGGCGCCGAGCCGGACTTCTTCATCCGGACCACCGATGACGAGCACAAGGCGTTCGTGCAGGACTTCGTCGAGCGCCTCCGCGCGAACGGCCACATCTACGAGGGCACGTACAGCGGCCTCTACTGCGTCGGGCACGAGACCTTCATCTCCGAGGGCGAGCTCGTCGACGGCAAGTGTCCCGAGCACGGCACCGTTCCGGAGTTCATCGAGGAGCAGAACTGGTTCTTCCGGCTCTCGTCCTTCCAGGACGCGCTCCTCCGCCTCTACGACGAGCGCCCGGACTTCGTGCTCCCGCGCTTCCGCTCGAACGAGGCGCGGAGCCTCATCGAGGCCGGTCTCGAGGACTTCAGCCTCAGCCGGCAGGGACAGCCGTGGGGCGTTCCGATCCCCTGGAACCCGGAGCAGGTCACGTGGGTCTGGGTCGACGCACTGATCAACTACCTGAGCGCGCTCACGTATGCGGAGCCGGGCGAGGACCTCCGCGAGGAGTACTGGCCGCACGTCCGCCACCTGATCGGTAAGGACATCCTCCGGCTCCACTGCGTGCTCTGGCCGGCGTTGCTCCTCGGAGCGGGCTATTCCGTCCCGACGCAGATCTTCGTGCACGGCTACCTGCTCCTCGACGACCGCAAGATCTCGAAGACGCTCGGCAACGTGATCGATCCGCTCGACCTGATCGGGGTGTACGGCGCCGACGCCGTGCGCTTCTGGGCGGCGCGGTCGGTGTCGTTCGGGCAGGACGGATCGGTCTCGCTCGAGAGCCTGCACGAGCGCTACGAGCGTGAGCTCGGAAACGACCTCGGCAACCTGCTCTCGCGGACGACGGCGATGCTCGCCAAGTACCGGGACGGGCGGGTCCCCGTCGCGGACAGCGAGCTGGCCGAGCAGGCGTTCGCCGACCTGCGCGACCGCGTCGCGGGCTCTCTCGACGTGTTCGACGTCACCGGTGGGATCGACGCGATCTGGGAGTTCGTCCGCAGCCTGAACAAGTACGTCACCGACTCGAAGCCGTGGGAGCTCGCGAAGGACGAGGCGAACGCGCCGAAGCTCGACCGTGTGCTCTTCACGCTCGTCGACGGTCTCCGCGCGGCCGCGGTCGCGCTCGCGTCCTATCTGCCGGAGACCGCGCCGAGCATCCTCGACGCTCTCGGTCAGCCGGTGGACCTCGCGTGGGACGGCGTCGCGCGCGGACGGGCCGTCGCCGCCGAGGGGATCGACGCGGCCGCGCCGCTCTTCCCGCGCGTCGAGGCTCCGGCAACCGCAGCGTGATCGACACGCACGCGCACCTCGACGCGTGCGCCGAACCCCCCGAGGAGCTGCTCCGACGCGCGCGCGAGGCCGGCGTCTCGCGCGTGCTCACGGTGGGAACGACGATCGAGGGCGGCCGCGCCGCGCTCGCGCTCTGCGAGCGGCACGACGGCGTCCACGCGATCCTCGGCATCCACCCGCACGAGGCGGGGGCCGACCACGACCTGACGGAGCTCCGCGGGCTGCTCGAGCACGAGCGCGCGGTCGCCGTCGGCGAGACGGGCCTCGACTTCTTCCGCGACTACGCGCCGCGCGACCGGCAGCGCGACCTGTTCGCGCGCCAGCTCGAGCTGGCCGCGAAGCTCGGGAAGCCGGTCGTGATCCACAATCGCGCGGCCGACGCGGAGGTCCTCGACGCGCTCTCGGCCTTCGACGGCGAGGTCGTCCTCCATTGCTTCTCCTACCCGGGCGTGCTGCGCGAGGCGCTCGACCGCGGCTACTACGTCTCGTTCGCGGGCAACGTCACGTACAAGAACGCGTTGGAGCTGCGCGTTGCGGCAAGCCAGGTGCCCGCCGAGCGGATCCTCGCGGAAACCGACTCGCCGTACCTCGCCCCCGAGCCGCGCCGGGGCCGCCCGAACGAGCCCGCCGCCGTGGTGCGGACGCTCGAGGAGCTCGCGCGCGTCCGCGGCGAGGACCCCGCTCGGCTCGGAACGCAGATCGACGAGAACGCGGCACGCGTGTTCGGGCTGCCGTGAGCGTCTCGCCCAGGAAGGAGCTCGGCCAGCACTTCCTCGTCGACGAGAACATCCTCGGCGTGATCGGCCGGCTCGCCGAGCTCGCACTGGAGGACGTCGTGCTCGAGATCGGTCCCGGCCTCGGCGTGCTCACGCGTTTCCTCGCCGACCGGGTCGCGCACGTGCACGCGATCGAGCTCGACCGCACGCTGGAGCCGCACCTGCAGGAGGCGCTCGGAGACCGGGGGAACGTGAGCCTCCACTTCGGCGACGCGCTCCGCTTCGACCACGGGTCGCTCGCACCGGCGCCGCGCAAGCTCGTGGCGAACCTCCCCTACAACGTCGCGACGCCGCTGGTCGCCGAGAGCCTCGACGGCCTGCCCTCGATCGAGCGCTGGTGCGTGATGGTCCAGCGCGAGGTCGCGGACCGCTTCTTCGCCGAGCCCGGCACGAAGGCGTACGGAGCCGTGTCGGTCCTGGTGCGGCTCGCGGCCGAGCGCACGGGCTTCCATCCTGTCTCGCGCGCGGTCTTCCGCCCCCGCCCGAACGTGGACTCGGCGCTCGTCGCCTTCCGGCGCCGTGAGCTCCCCGCCGACTTCGGCTGGGTCAAGCGGGTCGTCGGCGCGGCGTTCGCGCACCGCCGCAAGACGCTGCCGAACTCGCTCGAGCTGGCAGGCCTCGCGACCCGCGACCGGGCCGCCGCCGCGCTCGCCGCGCTGGGCCGCCCGGCGGACACGCGCGCAGAGGCGCTCGCTCCCGACGACTTCGTCACGCTCGCCCGCGCGCTGTGAGGGCGTCCGCCACCGCGAAGCTGAACCTGGCGCTCGTCGTCGGCCCGACACGGCCCGACGGCAAGCACGAGGTCGCGACGGTGCTCCAGCGCCTCGCCCTCTGCGACCGCGTCGAGCTCGGGCCTGCGTCGAGGCTGATCGTCGACGGGTTCGCGGACGACACGCTCGTGCGCGACGCCCTCATCGCGCTCGCGGCGGAGGCGGGGATCGCGCCGCGCTGGCGCGCGCGCATCCGCAAGCGGATCCCCGTCGCCGCCGGGCTCGGCGGCGGCAGCTCCGACGCGGCGACCGCGCTCCGCCTCGCGAACGCGACGCTCGACGACCCGCTCGAGCCTGCGCGCCTACACGAGCTCGCCCGCATGCTCGGCGCAGACGTGCCGTTCTTCCTCGTCGACGGTCCGCAGCTCGGACGCGCCGAAGGCGCCGCACTGACCCCGGTCGAGCTCCCGCAGGACTACGTCGTCCTGCTCGTCCACCCACGCGACGCGACGAAGGCGAGCACGCGCGCCGCCTACGAGGCGTTCGACGCGCGCGGCGGAGCCGACGGCTTCGAGGCGCGGAGCGCCGCGCTGCTCGACGCGCTCGCGCGCGTCGAGCGCGCGCGCGACCTCGCCGCACTCCCGGGGAACGATCTCGCGTCGTCCGCGCTTGCCGAGGACCTGCGCGGGCTCGGCGCGTTCCGCGCCGATGTCAGCGGCGCGGGCCCGGTCGTGTACGGCCTGTTCCACCACCGCGCCACGGCGGTCGCAGCGCAGCAGGTGCTGCGCACGCGCGGGCGCACGTGGGTGACTGAACCTGCCTGGTACGGTTGACGCGATGACCGTCGTCGTCGAGCACGGCTCGAGCCGGAGCGGTCGCTGGCTTCGTCGCAACCGGATCCGGATCGCGCTGTGGGCCGCGGTGCTCGAGGCGGCGCTCGTCCTCTTCGGCCTGATCCCGAAGTGGCCGGCGGTCCTTGTTGCGGTCGCGTTGATCGCGCTCTACGCGTTCGTCGGCCGCGGCCTGCGCAGCGACACGCTTCGCCAGACGACCTGGATCGCGGCGGTGTCGCAGCTCCTGATCGTCGCGCTGCCGCTGCTGATCGGGATCGTGACGCTCGTCGCCTTCGTCGTGCTCGCGATCCTGGTCGTGGCCGCGCTCGTCTTCCTGTTCGTGAGGCGGCGCTAGACTCGTACCCCCACGATGGGGCGTAGCCAAGCGGTAAGGCAGCGGGTTTTGGTCCCGCGATCCCAGGTTCGAATCCTGGCGCCCCAGCCATCTCACCCATGAGCTCCAACCTCGCAGCTGTCGTGATGGCCGGCGGCCTCGGCACCCGGATGAAGTCCTCCGTGCCGAAGCACCTGCACCCGCTGCTCGGCCGGCGCGTCGTCGACTGGGTCCTCGAGTCCGCGCGCTCGAGCGGCGCCGACCCGATCGTCGTCGTCGCGTCGCCCGACACGCGCGACGCCTACGAGGGAGTCAGCGTCGCCGTGCAGGAGAACGCGCGTGGAACCGGAGACGCGGTCGCCGCGGCGCAGGGGGCGCTCGAGGGGTTCGAGGGCGCGGTCCTCGTGCTCGACGCCGCCGCCCCTTTGCTCACGCATGAGCTGCTCTCCGCGCTCGTCGAGCACCACGCGCACGAGCGCGCAACGGTCACGATCCTCACGATCGAGCCCGACCGCCCGCTCCCGTACGGGCGGATCGTCCGCGGCGACGACGGCGACGTGCGCGCGATCGTCGAGGATGGCGACGCGAGCGCGGAGGAGCGCGCGATCCGGGAGCTCAACTCCTCGATCTACGTCTTCGACGCGGCGGCGCTCCGCGACTCCCTCGCGAAGCTCGACCCGCGCAACGCGCAGGGCGAGCTCTACCTGACCGACACGGTCGCGCACATCGTGGGCGGCGGCGGTCGCGCGGTCGCGTGGCCCTCGCCCGACCCGGTCGCGCCGATCGGGATCAACAACCGCGCCGAGCTCGCGCTCGCCGCGGCGGTGCTGCGAGACCGCATCAACGAGCGGCACCTGCTCGCCGGCGTCACGATCGTCGACCCCGCGACGACGTGGATCGACCCCGAGGTGACGCTGGAGGCGGACGTGGTCGTCCATCCGTTCACGGTGCTGCGGGGGGCGACGACGGTCGCCGCCGCCACCGAGATCGGCCCGCACGCGGTCGTCGTCGACGCCAGGATCGGGCAGCGCGTCTCGATCGGGCCGTTCTGTTACCTTCGCCCCGGCACGGTCCTGGAGCACGACGCCAAGGCAGGCACCTTCGTGGAGATCAAGAACGCTCGGATCGGAGCCCGGACGAAGGTGCCGCACCTCTCGTACCTCGGGGACGCCGACATCGGGGAGGACACGAACGTGGCCGCGGGGAACATCACGGCCAACTTCCCGCACGAGCCCGGCCAGCCCAAGGGGCGGACGACGATCGGCAGCAACGTCAGGACCGGGATCCACAATGGCTTCGTTGCGCCAGTCGAGATCGGGGACGACGCATGGATCGCGGCCGGATCGGTGATAACCAAGGATGTCCCGCCCGGCGCGCTCGGGGTGGCGCGGGCGCGGCAAGAGAACAAGGAGGGCTATGGCGGTCGAAGGCGCGACGACTGAGCTGCCGCTGCCAGGGCTCGAGGTGACGCCGACGGCGCCCGAGTCGAAGCCCGGGCACTGGATCGAGCGCGGCCCGCAGAAGCGGCTGATGGTCTTCTCCGGCCGCTCCCACCCGGAGCTCGCGCTCCGGATCGCCGAGCACCTGAACGTCGAGCTCGGCGACGTCGAGCTGAAGACCTTCGCGAACGACGAGACGTACGTGCGCTACTCGGAGTCGATCCGCGGCGCCGACGTCTTCATCGTGCAGACCGGGGCGGAGCCGGTCGACCGCAATCTGATGGAGCTGCTGCTGATGATCCAGGCGGCGAAGCTCGCGTCCGCGAAGCGGATCACCGCGGTCGTGCCGTGGTTCCCGTACTCGCGGCAGGACCGCAAGGCGAAGCCGCGTGAGCCGATCTCGGGACGCCTCGTCGCCGACATGCTCCAGCTCGCGGGCGCCGACCGCGTGCTGACGATGGACCTGCACGCGGGCCAGATCCAGGGCTTCTTCACTGTCCCGGTCGACCACATGACCGCGCTGCCGCTGTTCGGCCGGCACTTCCGCGACCTCGGCTTCACGGGCGAGGGCGTCGTCTCGGTCGCGCCCGACGCCGGCCGCGCCAAGGTCGCGGTGCGCTTCGCGGAGATGCTCGACGCCGAGTTCGCCGTCATGCACAAGACGCGCTCCGTCCACGAGTCGGTCGCCGTCACCGAGATCACCGGCCGCGTGCGCGACAAGATCGCGATCGTCGGCGACGACGTGACCACGACCGGGAGCACGCTGATCGCCGGCGCGCAGGCGCTCAAGGAGCACGGCGCGAGCGACGTCTGGGTCTTCGTCACGCACGCGCTGCTGAACGCCGAGGGCCTCGAGAAGCTCGGGAACGCCGACGTGACCGGGATCGTCGTCACCGACACGGTCCCGATCGACGCGCTCAACCGCCCGGACAACCTGACCGTCCTGACGGTCGGCGGGCTGCTCGCGGAGACGATCATGAACGTGTTCGCCGACGACTCGGTCTCCGCGATCTTCGGCGGGGACACGCAGCTCTTCTGATGCCGCTCCGGACGCCCAGCCTGATCTGGCTCGTTGCGGGACTGATCGTCGCGTTCGTCCAGGACTACTTCGACAGCCTCGGGACGATCTCCCAGATCCTGACGGCGATCCTCGCCGTGCTGCTCTGGCCGCTCGTGCTGATCGGCTTCGACATCCGCGTCAGCAGGTAGTCGCTACTCTTTCGCCCGGCATGGCCGGGGAACGGATCCGTCTGGAGGTCAAGGAACGCGAGCGGCTCGGCTCTCGCGAGTCGCGGCGCATGCGCAAGGAAGGCCTCGTGCCCGGCGTCCTCTACGGACGCAGCGAGCCGCACGCGATCTGCATCCCGGAGCGCGAGCTTCGCCGCGCGCTCACGAGCGAGGGTGGGCTGAACGCGATCCTCGACGTCGTGCTCGAGGGCCAGAAGACCACGCACCCGTCGATCCTCAAGCAGTACCAGCAGGATCCGCTCAAGGGCCGCGTCACGCACGTCGACCTCCAGGAGGTCCGGCTCGACGTCAAGATCCACGCGACCGTGCCGATCCACCTCGTCGGCGGCGACGACGCGCCGGGCGTCCGCGAGGGCGGCGTCCTCTCCCAGGTCACGCGCGACGTCAACGTCGAGGCGCTGCCGATGGAGATCCCGGAGCACATCGACCTCGACGTCAGCCGCATGGAGATGAACGACACGCTCCGCCTCGCCGACCTGCTCGCGACCGAAGGCGTGACGCTGCTCGACGATCCCGAGGGCACCGTTCTCGCCACCGTGACGATGCCGACGCGCGAGGTCGAGCCCGAGCCCACCGAGGAGGAGCTCGCGGAGGGCGAGGAGGCTGCGCTGGCGGAAGGCGAAGAGGCGCCCGAGGGCGCGGCGGACCAGCCTGCCGGCGGAGACGCCGCGGGCGAGCCCGGCACGACCGAGGGGTAGATGCGGCTCTTCCGGCGCGACGGGGGCTCCCCGTCGTCGCTCGACCTGCTCGTCGTCGGCCTCGGCAACCCCGGCCGCGAGCACGCGAACAACCGCCACAACGTCGGCTGGATGGTCGTGGACGAGCTCGTCCGGCGGCACGATGCCTCGTTCCGCTCCAAGTTCTCCGGGCAGCTCGCGGAGGTGCGGATCGACGACGCGCGGGTCGCGCTGCTGAAGCCGGAGACGTGGATGAACCTCTCCGGGCGCGCCGTCCAGGCCGCGGCGCGCTTCTTCAAGGTCGAGCCCGACGGCCTGCTCGTCGTCCACGACGAGGGCGACTTCGACCTCGGCCGGCTCCAGGCGCGCGCCGGCGGGGGGCTGGCCGGGCACAACGGCCTGCGCTCGATCGCGCAGTCGCTCGGGACGCAGGAGTTCCTGCGCCTCCGCATCGGCGTCGGCAGGCCCGAGCGCGGCGACCCCCGCCCGCTCGCCGACTACGTGCTCTCGAACTTCGAGCCCCACGACGACGCCGAGCGGATCGTCTCTCGGGCCGCCGATGCCGTCGAGGCCGTGGCGCGCGACGGTCTCGAGGCCGCGCAGCGCGCCTTCCACTGAGCCCGCCGCGAGTACCATGACCGCCCGCGGGACGTGCGTCCCGTCGTTCGTCATGGACCGCCCGACCCTTCAGCCGCCGATCCTCCACCCGCTCGCCCGCCAGGTGGCCGAGACGGAGCGCCTGCGCGAGCTCGCCCGGGCGCTGCCGACGCGCGCCCGGGTGTCGGAGCCGGCGCTGCCCGTTGTCGTCGCCGCGCTCCACGAGGAGCTCGGCCGCGGCCTCGTCGTGCTCGTGCCTGAGGACGCCGACGCGCGCGACCTCGCGGAGGCCGCCGGCTGGTTCCTCGGTCCCGAGCGCGTCGGGTATCTCCCCAGCCGCGGCGTCCGCTGGGAGTCCGGCCTGACGCCGCCGCCGCACCTCGTCGGCGAGCGCGCCCGCGCCCTCGACGTCCTCGCCGCGGGCGGCCTCGTCTGCGCGTCGGCGGCCGCGCTCGCCGATCCCGTCCCGCCGGCGTCCGAGCGGCCGGAGGCGATCCGGATCTCGGTCGGCTCGTCACCGGGGGTCGACGGCCTCGCAAAGGACCTCGCGCTGGCGGGGTACGAGCGCGTCGAGCGGGTCGAGGACCGCGGCCAGTTCGCCGTCCGCGGCGGCCTGATCGACGTCTTTCCGACCACGGGCCGAGAGCCGCTCCGCGTCGAGCTGTTCGGCGACGAGGTCGAGCAGGTGCGCGCGTTCTCGCCGTTCACCCAGCGGGCGCTGCACCCGGTGGACGACGCGGTCGTCTACCCCGCGGCGGAACGGCGGGGCGACCGGCTCGATCCAAGCGACAGTTCGTTCCTTGCCGAGAACGAGGCGCCGAGCGTTCCCCGTGACCTCGTGCCGCTCCTCGACGGCGCGCCCGACCTCGTCTGGGAGGTCGACGAGGTCCGCCGCGTCTGGCTCGAGGAGTTCGGGCGCGCCGACTTCAAGCTGAGCGGCGCGACCGAGCTCGACCCGCTCCCGGCGGGACAGCCGCACGCGTTCGAGGCGCAGCGGCCGGCGCTCGCCGCCCGCGGGCTCGCCGAGGCCGAGAAGGAGCTCTCCGCGCTCGTCCGGAGCGGCAACCGCGTCGTCGTCGCGTTTCCGCACCGCGGCGAGGCGCTGCGGACGCAGAACCTGCTGCGCCGCGCCGAGGCGCGCCTGCTCGAGGAGGGGGAGACGCTCCCGGCGGAGCCCGAGCTGCTGTTCGCGGTCGCTCCCGCCCGGCGGGGCTTCGTCTGGCGGGAGCTCGGGCTCGTTCTGCTCCCCGACACGCAGGTCTTCCGCAGGCGCGCTCCGCGCGCGGCCGAGCGGAAGGGCCGTGCGCTCCAGACGTTCGCCGACCTGCGCACCGGTGACTTCGTCGTGCACGAGGACCACGGCGTCGGGAAGCTGCTCGGCTTCGAGACGAAGACGGTCGCCGGAGTCACGCGCGACTACCTCTTCCTGGCCTTCCGCGGCGACGACCGCCTCTACGTCCCGCACGAGCAGATCGGCAAGGTCTCGCGCTACATCGGCGCCGACGCGAACGCGCCGGCGCTCTCGAAGCTCGGCGGGAAGGCGTGGGACCGGCTCAAGGCCCGCGCCCGCGAGGGCGTGCGCGAGCTCGCCGGCGACCTGATCCGCCTCTACGCGGAGCGACAGCAGGCGGCGGGCGAGTCGTTCTCGCTCGACCACGAGTGGCTCGAGCGCCTCGAGGCCGACTTCCCCTACCGCGAGACCGAGGACCAGCGACGGGCGATCGAGGCGGTCAAGGAGGACCTCGAGGCACCGCATCCGATGGACCGCCTCGTCTGCGGCGACGTCGGCTTCGGCAAGACCGAGGTCGCGATCCGCGCCGCGTTCGCCGTCGCCGTCAACGGCAAGCAGACGCTGATGCTCGCGCCCACGACGATCCTCGCGGAGCAGCACTGGAACACCTTCCGCGCGCGCTATCGCGACTTCCCCGTACGCGTCGAGATGGTCTCGAGGTTCAAGACCGCAGCGGAGACCAAACGCATCCTCGGCGACTTTTCCGCAGGAAAAGTCGACGTCTTGGTCGGGACGCACCGCGTGCTCTCGCGCGACGTGATCCCGAAGGACCTGGGGCTCGTCGTCGTCGACGAGGAGCAGCGCTTCGGCGTCGCGCAGAAGGAGCTGCTGCGGCAGTTGCGCCTCGAGGTCGACGTGCTCGCCCTGTCGGCGACGCCGATTCCGCGCACGCTGCACATGTCGCTGTCGGGCCTGCGCGACATCTCGATCATCGAGACGCCCCCCGAGGGCCGACGGCCGATCCGCACGCACGTCGGCGAGTACGACGAGGAGCTGATCGTCGGCGCGCTCGAGCGCGAGGTCGAGCGAGAGGGACAGGCGTTCTACCTGCACAACCGCGTCGAGACGATCGACGAGGCCGCGGAGAAGCTCCAGCAGCTCAGCCCGAGGCTCCGCTTCCTCGTCGCGCACGGGCAGATGCGGGAGCGCGAGCTCGAGGAGAAGATGCACTCGTTCCTGCGCGGCGACGCCGACGTGCTCGTCTCGACGACGATCATCGAGTCGGGCCTCGACATCCCGCAGGCGAACACCCTCGTCGTCGAGCGCGCGGACCAGCTCGGGCTGGCGCAGCTCTACCAGATCCGCGGGCGCGTCGGCCGATCCGACTCGACCGCGTACGCGTATCTCCTCTATCCCGACGCGCACGAGCTCACCCCGGAGGCGCGCGCCCGACTCGCCACGCTCGCCGACCACACGGAGCTCGGCGCCGGGTTCGCGATCGCCATGCGCGACCTCGAGATCCGCGGCGCGGGCGACCTGCTCGGGGCCGAGCAGTCCGGCCACGTCGCGGCCGTCGGCTTCGAGCTCTACGTCGAGCTCCTGCACGAGGCGGTCGCGGAGCTCTCGGGCCAGCGGCGCACGGCGGCCCGGCCGGTGCGCGTGGACGCGCGCGTCGACGCCTACGTCCCCGCGGCGTACATCGGCTCGGAGGCGCTCAAGATCGACCTCCATCGGCGGCTTGCGCTGACCGAGAGCGACGACGAGCTGCGCGAGCTCCACGCCGCGACGGAGGACCGCTTCGGGCCGGTGCCGGAGCCGGTCGAGAACCTGTTCGCGATCCAGGACGCGAAGCTGAAGCTCGCCCGGATCGGCGGCGAGTACCTCGTCTACCGCGGCGGGCGGGCGGCGATCGGCCCGCTGGTGCTCGGGTCGGCAGAGCTCCGCGAGCTGCGCAACCGAGTGGCCGCCGCCGTGTACTCCACAGGCAATCGTGAGGTCACGTTCAGAACCGATGAATTCGGGGGGGCGATCCGGCTGGTCGATGCTATCTTGGACGCGCGCCAGGCCCCCTAGGCGCCGGAGATTCCTATGCGAAAGATCCAGATCCTCACCCTCGCTCTCGCGCTGCTCGGCCTCGCGCTCGCGGGCTGCGGCGGGGGCGACGAGAACGTCCCCGACGGCGCCGTGGCGCTCGTCGACGGCGAGGAGATCACGAAGGCCGAGTTCGACGCGCTGATGTCGCGCGCGAAGCTGAGCTACTCGAACAACAAGCAGGATTTCCCGAAGGCCGGCACGCCCGAGTACCGGACGCTCCAGAACCAGGCGGTCGCCTACCTCGTCCAGCAGGAGAAGTACCGCCAGAAGGCCGAGGACCTCGACGTCTCCGTGACCGAGAAGGAGGTCGACGACCGCGTCGACCAGCTGAAGCAGCAGTACTTCGGCGGCAACGAGAAGCAGTTCCAGGACAACCTCAAGACCCAGGGCCTGACCGAGGAGCAGATCCGCGGCGAGATCGAGGCCCAGCTGGTCTCCGAGAAGATCTACGCGAAGGTCACCGAGGGCGTGAAGGTGACCGACGCGGAGATCGAGAAGCACTACAACACGCACAAGGGCGAGTACCGGCAGACGGCGTCGCGCGACGTGCGTCACATCCTCGTCGCGAAGAACAAGAAGGCGCTTGCGGACGACCTGCGCCGGCAGCTCCAGAACGGCGGCAACTTCGCGGCGCTCGCGAAGAAGCACTCGACCGACCCCGGCTCGAAGGCGAACGGCGGCAAGCTGACCGTGCGCAAGGGCGAGACCGTGCCCGAGTTCGACAAGGTCGCGTTCGAGCTGGACAAGGGCGAGGTCTCGCAGCCCGTCTCAACGCAGTACGGCTGGCACATCATCGAGGCGCTCACCGACGTCACGGCGGCCAAGCAGACGCCGCTGAAGGACGTGAAGGAGCAGATTCGCCAGCAGCTGCTCCAGGAGAAGCGCCAGCAGGCGATCACCGACTGGTCGAAGGACCTGAACGAGGAGTTCGACGACAAGATCACGTACCAGGTCGGCTTCTCGCCTCCGGCGACCACCGGAACCACCGCCGACCAGTAGTGAGCCTCGACGAGGCGCTGCTCGATCTGCAGCGTCTGACCGTCCGCCTGCGGCGCGACTGTCCCTGGGACCGCGAGCAGACCGCCGCGACGATCGTCCCGCACACCGTCGAGGAGGCCTACGAGGTCGCGGACGCCGCGCTCTCGGGCTCGGACGACGCGCTCCTCGGCGAGCTCGGCGACCTCCTCTTCCAGGTCTACTTCCTCGCGCTGCTGCTCGAGGAGCGCGGCCACGGCGACCTGGAGGCGGTCGCGCGCGCGGTGCACGCGAAGCTCGTGCAGCGCCACCCGCACGTGTTCGGCGACGCCGAGGCCCGCACCGCGGGCGCGGTGCGCGGCAACTGGGAGCGGATCAAGCGCGAGGAGGAGGGGCGCGAGGGTGTCTTCCACCACGTGCCCGAGAACCTCCCGGCGCTCCTGCACGCGCGGAAGGTCCAGCGGCGTGCCGCGGCGGTCGGGTTCGAGTACCCGGACGTCGCGGGCGCAGTCGGGGACCTCGAGGACGAGCTGCGCGAGCTCAAGGCGGAGCTTGGCGACGACCCGGCGCCCGAGACGCCGCCGGACCCCCGCCAGGCGGCCGAGCTCGGCGACCTGCTCTTCGCGGCCGTCAACGTCGCGCGCCGGCTGAACGCGGACCCGGAGCTCGAGCTCCGCCGCGCCACGGAGCGGTTCGTCTCGCGGGTCGAGTCGGCCGAGCGACTGGCGAGCGCTGACGGCCGCCACTGGGCCGAGCTGCCGCTGGACGAGCAGGATCGCTACTTCGACCGCGCGAAGGACGCGCAGTGAGCGCGATCGCGCGCGTGCACGGCAGGCAGATCCTCGACTCGCGGGGCAACCCCACGGTCGAGGTCGACGTCGAGCTGAGCTCGGGCGCGCGCGGGCGCGCGGCGGTGCCTTCGGGCGCCTCGACCGGCGTCCACGAGGCCGTCGAGCTGCGGGACGGGTGCGACGCGTTCGGCGGCAAGGGCGTCACCCGCGCGGTCGCGAACGTCGACGGCGAGATCGCGTCCGCGATCGCCGGCCGCGAGGCGGACGACCAGCGGGGGCTCGACGACCTCCTCTGCGAGCTCGACGGCACGCCGAACAAGGGACGGCTCGGCGCGAACGCGATCCTCGGCGTCTCCCTGGCCGTGGCGAAGGCGGCCGCCGCCGACGCCGACGTGCCGCTCTACCGCCACCTCGGCGGCGACGAGGCCCGCACGCTGCCGGTGCCGATGCTGAACGTGATCAACGGCGGCGCGCACGCCGACAACTCGATCGATCTCCAGGAGTTCATGGTCGTCCCGGTCGGGGCCTCGACGTTCGCCGGCGCGCTCAGGATCGGGGCCGAGGTCTTCCACTCGCTCAAGGCCGTCCTGCACGGCCGCGGGCTCAGCACGGCGGTCGGCGACGAGGGCGGGTTCGCTCCCGACCTCGGCTCGAGCGAGGAGGCGATCGCCGCGATCCTCGAGGCCGCCGAGGCGGTCGGGCACCGCGACGCGGTCGCGATCGCGCTCGACCCGGCCTCGACCGAGTTCTTCGCCGACGGCCTCTACCGCTTCGAGGGTCGCGAGATGGACGGCGCCGGGATGGCCGACTTCTACGCCGACCTTGCGCGGCGGTTCCCGCTCGTGTCCGTCGAGGACGGTGTCGCCGAGGACGATTGGGACGCGTGGCGTGGGCTCACGGAGAGCACCGGCGACCGCCTTCAGCTCGTCGGCGACGACCTCTTCGTCACGAACGTCGACCGGCTCCGCCGCGGGATCGACGAGGGTGTCGGCAACGCGATCCTGATCAAGGTCAACCAGATCGGCACCCTCACCGAGACCCTCGACGCGATCGCGCTGGCGCGCGACAACGGCTACGCGGCGGTGATGTCGCACCGCTCCGGCGAGACCGAGGACACGACGATCGCGGACCTCGCGGTCGCCACCGGCGTCGGGCAGATCAAGACGGGCGCGCCCTCGCGCAGCGACCGGGTCGCGAAGTACAACCAGCTGCTCCGGATCGAGGAGGAGCTCGCCGACGCGGCCGTCTACCCGGGCCGCCGCGCCTTTCCGCGCACGTGGCCCGGCTGACGGCGTCGCTACGCTAGGTCGATGGCCGCCGCCGAGCCGCGTCGCACGAAGATCGTCGCCACGATCGGCCCGGCGTCGTCCTCGAAGGAGGCGATCGAGGCGCTCGTCCGCGCCGGCGTGGACGGCGCGCGCCTGAACTTCTCGCACGGATCGCGCGAGCAGCACGCGCAGTGGGCAGCGCTGATCCGCGAGGTGCAGGAGGAGGTGCGCCGCCCGATCGCGCTGATCGCCGACCTTCAGGGCCCGAAGCTCCGGATCGGCGCGCTCGAGCAGCCGGTCTCGCTCGTGCGCGGACAGGACGTCGTCGTCGCCGGCGGCGACCAACCCTACGACGGCGTGCTTCCGGTCAGCCCCGCCGTGATCGGCGAGGTGCTGCGACCGGGCCACGAAGTGCTGATCGACGACGGGCACGTGCGCCTGCTCGTGCGCGACGTCGCGCAGGGCCGCGCGAACTGCACCGTGATCGTCGGCGGCGAGGTGACGGCGCACAAGGGCGTCAACCTCCCCGGAGTCCCGATTCCGATCCCCGCGCTCACGCGCAAGGACACCGAGGACCTCGAGTTCGCGCTCGGTCTGGGTGTGGACTACGTGGCGCTCTCCTTCGTCCGCTCTCCGGCCGACGTGCGCGACCTGCGCGCGCTGATCGCGCAGTCCGATTCGCACGCGCACGTGATCGCGAAGATCGAGAAGTCCGAGGCGATCGACGCCCTCGACGAGATCCTCCAGGAGTCCGACGCGGTCATGGTCGCCCGCGGCGACCTCGGCGTCGAGATCGGGCCGGCGTCGGTGCCGCTCCTCCAGAAGCGGATCATCCAGTGCGCGCTCGAGCGTGGGAAGCCCGTCATCACCGCGACGCAGATGCTCGAATCGATGCTGCACCAGCCTGAGCCGACGCGCGCCGAGGCGAGCGACGTGGCGAACGCGGTGCTCGACGGCACCTCCGCCGTCATGCTCTCGGGCGAGACCGCGATGGGCGACTACCCGGTCGAGGCTGTCTCGTACATGGACCGGATCGCGCGGGCGGTCGAGCCGAGCCTCGGCTACCGGCATCAGCTGCCCGAGGCGGTCGAGCGGCCGACGATCGGCGAGGCGATGTCGAATGCGGCCTGCGACCTCGCGGAGGCCCTCGGAGCGAAGGCGATCGTCGTGCCGACGTACACCGGCAAGACGGCGTCGGCGGTCGCGCGCCTGCGCCCGCGCCGGCCGATCCTCGGCCTCAGCCACCATCAGTACGCGCTCCAGCACATGGCCCTCGAGTGGGGCGTCACCCCCTGGGGGATCGCCGAGACGCAGAACGTCGAGGACCTCTGGGACATCTCGATCGCCGCGGTGCGCGAGAGCGAGCTCGTGAACGAGGGAGACCGCGTCGTGATCACGGCGGGCACCGCGGTGAACATCCCTGGCTCGACGAACGTGATCAAGGTCGACGTCGCGTAGGAGGGTTTGGCGGAACGGGCCTCGGCGTCCAGCGCGGCCCCGGCGGCACAGCGCCTCGCCAAGCCCTCCTGGGGAGGGCTTGCCGGGCCTCCAGCGAAAGGACGCGCGATGGCGAAGCGCGCCCAAAAACGCCCACCGCGCTCGAGCGTCGTGCTCCGCTGGCTCGCGGTCGGAGCGCTCGTGCTCGTCGG
>JAICPI010000083.1 GCA_025929895.1 Thermoleophilia bacterium | reverse complement strand
CGTGTGCGGAACCTGCGCGTTCGGCTGCCCGCTCGGCGCGAAGCGCACGCCGGTGTCGACGTGGCGAACCGGTGTGCGCGTTGCGCTGCGGACGCGAGCCGCACGCGTCGTCGTCGAACGAGGCGCGGCCGTCGGTGTGGACGCGGGCGAGACGCACGTTCGGGCGCGCGCGGTCGTCGTCGCGTGCGGCGCGTTCCAGACGCCCGCGCTCCTGCGGCGCTCCGGGCTCGCGAACGCGAGCATCGGGCGCAACCTGCGCCTGCACCCGGTGACGCTCGTCGTCGGTGAGTTCGACGAGGAGGTGCGGCCGTGGGAGGGAACGCTCCAGGCTCGGTACTCAGAGGAGCACGCGCGGCTCGACGGCGCGTACGGCGTCCGCTACGAGACCGCGCCGATCCACCCCGGCTTCCTCGGCGCGGGGCTGCAGTGGGACGGGGCGCGGGAGAGCCTGGACCTCGCGCTCCGCTACCCGAACCTGGCCCCCGTCTTCCCGATCGTGCGGGACCGCGACGGCGGGGAGATCGTGGTCGGCCGCGACGGCGAGCCGTCGGCCCGCTACCGCCTCTCGCCCTACGACCTCCGCCACCTGCGGGCCGGGTTCGTCGGAGCGGCGCGGATCCTCGAGGCCGCGGGGGCGAAGCGCATCGTCTCGGCGCACGCGCGCCCGGTCGTGCTCGAGCCGCGCGCGGGCGCCGGCGTCGGTCGCTTCCTCGCCGAGGCAGACGCGCAGGGGTGGGAGCCGAACCGCGTGCTCTACGCCTCGGCGCACCTGATGGGAACCGCGCGGATGGGGGGCTCGCCGACGACGTCCGCGTGCGACCCGACCGGCGAGACGTGGGAGGTCGCGCGACTCGTCGTCTGCGACGGGTCGACGTTCCCGACGGCCTCCGGCGTGAACCCGATGATCTCGATCGCCGCGGTCGCGCACCTGAACGCGTCGGCGCTCGCCGCGCGACTCGCGTAGTGCGCATCCTCGGGGTCGACGTCGGCGGCACGTTCACCGACGCGGTGCTGCTCGCCGACGGCGAGGTGCGCACCGCGAAGGTGCCGACCGCCGCGCGACAGGCGGACTCGGTGCTGGAGGCGGCGCGCGCCGTCGGCGCCGACGACGTCGAGCGGTTCACGCACGGGACGACCGTCGCCACGAACGCGCTGCTCGAGCGCAAGGGCGCGCGCACCGCGTTCGTCGCCACCGAGGGCTTCGAGCACCTCCTGCACCTTCGCCGCCAGACGCGTGCGCATCTCTACCGGCTCTGCGCGCCGCATCCCGAGCCCCTCGTCCCGCTCGAGCGGTGCGTGGGCGTCCGCGAGCGGGTCGGGCCTGAGGGCATGCTTGAACCGCTCGAGCTCGGCTCGCTCCCTCCGCTCGACGCCGACGCCGTCGCGATCTGCCTGCTCCACTCGTACCGCTTCCCCGAGCACGAGCGCGCGGTCGCGGACGAGTTGCGACGACGGCTCCCGGAAGCGCATGTGGTCGCCTCGCACGAGCTCGCGCCGGAGTTCCGGGAGTACGAGCGCGCCTCGACGACGGCGGCCGACGCGTACCTCGGGCCGGTGACGGCGCGCTACCTGCGTGCGCTCTCGTTCGCCGCCGCCGGCGCGGGACTGCCGGAGCCGCTCGTGATGCGCTCGTCCGGTGGCGTCGCGACGATCGACGAGGCGGCCGCACATCCGGCTCTCGTGCTCGTCTCCGGGCCGGCGGGCGGTGCCGTCGGCGCCGCGCGCGTCGCCGCGGCGGAGGGGTTCCCGAACGCGATCGCCTTCGACATGGGCGGAACCTCGACCGACGTCTGCCTGATCGTGGACGGCGTGGCCGAGCGCGCGAGCGAGCGGCTCGTGGGCGGTGTGCCGATCCGGCTCCCGACCGTCGACATCCACACCGTCGGGGCGGGCGGCGGCTCGATCGCCCGGGTCGACGCGGGCGGCGCGCTGCGCGTCGGGCCCGAGAGCGCGGGCGCGGATCCTGGGCCCGCGTGCTACGGCCGCGGCGGCTCCTTGCCCACCGTGACCGATGCGAACCTGCTCCTCGGCAGGCTGCCGGCGGTGCTCGCGGGCGGGGTCGCGCTCGACCGGGACGCGGCGGAACGCGCGCTCGGCGCGCTCGACCCCGCCGCGGTCGTCGAGGTCGTGAACGCCGAGATGCTCCGCGCGCTGCGCGTCGTCTCGGTCGAGCGCGGGCATGATCCCGCCGACTTCGCGCTCGTGGCGTTCGGGGGCGCGGGGCCGCTGCACGCGTGTGCGCTCGCGGAGGAGCTCGGGATCCGCACCGTGCTGGTTCCCGAGGCGGCGGGCGTCCTGTCCGCGCTCGGCCTCGTCGCGAGCGACGAGCGGCGCGATCTCGTCGAGAGCATCCTCGTGCCGCTCGCAGAAGCCGGCGAGCTCCCGCGGAAGGGTGAGGCGGACCTCCGCTACGCCGGCCAGTCGTTCGAGCTGACCGTCCCACTACAGGCCGACCTCGCATCGGCGTTCCACGCCGCGCACGAGGCGCGCTACGGCTACGCCGAGCGCGAGCGGACGATCGAGCTCGTCGCCGTCCGCACCGCCGACGTCCGGCCGGGGCCCTCGTTCGAGCTGCCCCGCGCCGACCCCGTGCGCGCGACCGGCCCGTGCCTCGTCGAGCAGCGCGGCTCCACGGTCTGGCTTCCCCCCGGGTGGGTGGGGGTTCGGGATGGGTCTAGCACGCTGAGAGTGACGAGAGCGTGACGGCTCCGTGCCAACTCCGCGACAACTCCGTGCCAACTCAGTGACGAAGCCGTGAACATCCAGCTCCAGGTGCTCGGCGAGCAGCTCCGCGCAGTCGCGGAGGAGATGGGCGCAGCGCTGATCCGCTCCGCGTTCTCGGCGAACATCAAGGAACGGCGCGACTGCTCGACCGCGTTGTTCGACGCGCGTGGGCGGATGATCGCGCAGGCGGAGCACATCCCTGTCCACCTCGGGGCGATGCCCGACGCGGTCGCGGCGGTCGCGGCGCGTGGCCCGCAGCCGGGCGAGGTCTGGGTTCTCAACGACCCGTTCGCGGGCGGAACGCACCTCCCTGACGTGACGATGGTCTCGCGCACCGAGCTCGGCTACGCGGTCTCGCGCGCGCACCACGCGGACGTCGGCGCCGCCGAGCCGGGCTCGATGCCGGCGGAGTCGCGCACGCTCGACGAGGAGGGCGTCGTGATCCCGCCCACGCGACTCGACGACGCGACGCTGGCCGGGTTGATCGCGCAGATGCGGAACCCGGAGGAGCGCCGCGGCGACTTTCGCGCGCAGCTCTCGGCGCACCACCTCGCGGAGCAGCGGGTGGCCGAGCTCTGCGCCCGGCGCGGACGCGACACGGTCGCGGCGGCGATGGACGAGCTCTTCGCCTACTCGGAGCGCGTCGTGCGCGCGTCGCTCGCACGGCTCCCCGACGGCCGCTGGGAGGCCGAGGACGTGCTCGAGGCGACGGACGGCGACCTGACGATCCGCGCGGCGGTGACGATCGCGGGCGACGCGATCGAGATCGACTTCGCGGGCACCTCGCCGCAGCACGCGGGCAACCTGAACGCGCCGCTCGCCGTCGCGCGCTCGGCCTCGTACTTCGTCGTGCGCTGCGTCACCGATCCCGACCTTCCGGCCTCAGGCGGCGCGTTCGCACCCGTCGGCGTTCGCGCGCCGGAGGGATGTCTCGTCAACCCGCTCCCGCCCGCCGCGGTCGCCGCCGGGAACGTGGAGACCTCGAGCCGGATCGTCGACGTGCTCTTCACCGCGCTCGGGCACGCGCTGGACGTGCCCGCGCAGGGGCAGGGCACGGTCAACAACGTCACTCTCGGCAACGAGCGCTTCACGTACTACGAGACGATCGGCGGCGGCCAGGGCGCGTGCCCGCACGCGGACGGCCCCTCCGGGGTGCACGTCGCGATGTCGAACACGCTCTCCACGCCCGTCGAGGCGCTCGAGCTCCAGTACCCGCTCCGCGTCGAGCGCTACGGCCTCCGGCCGGGGTCCGGCGGGCAGGGGGAACACCGCGGCGGCGACGGCGTCGTCCGCGAGCTCCGCGTGCTCGAGCCCTGTCGGCTCTCCCTGCTGACCGAGCGCCGCGCGACCTCGCCGCGCGGTGCGCGCGGCGGCGGCGACGGCGCGCCCGGGCGGAACCGGGTGAACGGCCGCGACGTCCCGGCGAAGGTCACGCTCGACCTCGACGCGGGAGACGTCGTCACGATCGAGACGCCGGGCGGCGGCGGCTACGGGACGGGATAGGGTTGGCGCATGTCCGGCCGCGTCGAGGGCATCTTCATCGGGCCGAAGTACGAGCTCCCCGAGCCCGTCGAGTCCGTGCGCGCCCACGCCGGCCGAGGGCTCGAGGGGAATCGGTACTTCTTCGACGGCGACGCCCCGCCCGGCCGCGCGCTGACGCTGATCGCCTCCGAGGCGCTCGCCGACGGCGCGCAGTCCGGGATCGACCTCGGAGCCGCCGAGAGCAGACGGAACGTGCTGACCAGCGGGATCGACCTGAACGCGCTCGTCGGGGAGCGGTTCCGGGTCGGAGACGTCGAGTGCCTGGGCGTGGAGCTCTGCGAGCCGTGCACGACGCTGGAGAAGCTGACGCGCCCCGGCGTGATCAAGGCGTACGTCCACCGGGCCGGGCTGAACGCCGACATCCTCACCGACGGCGAGATCTCCGTCGGCGACGTCGTCGAGCGGGTGTAGCGATGCGAGCGCCGGTTCGCGTCGCCTGCGTGCAGGCAGAGCCGGTCATCCTCGACCGCGACGCGACCATCGAGAAGCTCGCGGGCCTGACGGCGGACGCGGCCGCGGCCGGGGCGCAGCTCGTCGTCTTCCCCGAGACCTTCCTGCCGGCGTACCCGTCGTCGCGCTGGGCGAAGGCGCTCGCGGGCTGGGCCGACCCGCGCGCGAAGGAGGCGTTTGCGCTGCTCCGCCGCGAGTCGCTCGAGGTCCCGAGCGCCCAGGAGCGGCGGCTCGGTGAGATCGCGCGCGAGCACGGCGTCTGGCTCGTCACGGGCGTCAACGAGGTCGACCCCGAGCGGCCCGGCACGATCTACAACAGCCTGCTCTACCACGCACCCGACGGGACGCTCGCCGAGCATCACCGCAAGCTCGTGCCGACGAACCACGAGCGCCTCGTCTGGGGGCAGGGCGACGGCCGCGGGCTGCGTGCGCTCGAGACGCCCCTCGGCCGCATCGGCGGCCTGATCTGCTGGGAGAACTACATGCCGCTCGCGCGCTTCTCCCTCTACGAGTCCGGCGTCGAGATCTACATCGCGTCGACCGCCGACGACGGCGACGCGTGGCAGGCGACGCTCGTGCACATCGCGCGCGAGTCGCGCGCGTTCGTGGTCGCGCCGTCGCACTTCCAGCGGACGGCGTCGTATCCGGACGACTTCCCGCTGCGCGGGCTGCTCGAGGGCGTCGAGGTGCTCGGCCGCGGCGGCAGCGCGATCCTCGCGCCCGACGGCTCCTACCTCGCCGGCCCGCTGTACGGCGAGGAGGGAATCCTCTACGCCGACCTCGAGCCGGACCGCCTGTTCGAGGAGCGCCAGCGCTTCGACGCCGCGGGCCACTACAACCGGCCCGAGCTCCTCCGCTTCGAGCTCAACGTCTAGCCGCGCGAACGTCCCTGAAGGCGGCCGCTCCGCGGCCGCGGAGCTCTGCACTCCATCATTGCCGCGCACTGCGGCGCAGCACGCGCGCGTCGCCGACGCGGCGCGTCACCCCGTCCGCGTCGAAGCGCTCCAGGAGCAGCTGCGCGGGGCGGCGGGACGTCCCGAGCAGGTCGCGGAAGCGGGCGAGCGTGATCGAGCCCGCACGCTCGCATTCCTCGACGGCGATCGCGCGAGCGCGGTCGTACGCAGCGCGCCCGACTGCGAGCCCGTCGCCGACGCGGACCGCGCGGCCTTCGCGCTCGAGGTGCTCGGCGATCGCGCGGTCTACGGCGAGCGGCTCGTACCCGGCAACCTCCAGCGACGCGTCGGCCTCCGTCGCCGCCTGCGCGTCGACTGTGACCGGGCGAGGCGGAGGCGGTGCCGCGACTGGCTCGGAAATCTGCCGGCTCGGCGTCCGCGCCGGCGCTGGGTCGAGCACGACGCCGCCGCCCACCGTCGTGTCGGTGCGCAGCACGAACCGGTCGCCGGCCGCCGCCACGATCGGGGCCGCGAGGCGAAGCTGGGCCGAGCCGTCCTCGCGCCGGTGGACCCGCGCCGGGATCTGCGACGTTCCGTGGTGGAGCGTGACCGCGGCAGGGATCTCGCCCGTCGGCTCGAGCGCGACGTCGAGCCGGTAGCTCCGTGGAAACGCGCCCGGCTCGACGATCGCCGAACCGCGCGTGATCCTCGTCCGGTCGACCCCTGTGAGGTTGAGCGCGACCCGTTGGCCCGCGTCGGCCCGCTCGACGTCGCGATCGTGCACCTGCACGCTCCGCACGCGCGCCTCGACGCCCGCCGGCTCGACGAGCAGACGGTCGCCGCGCCCGACCGAGCCCGACCAGAGCGTCCCGGTCACGACGGTCCCGATCCCGCGCAGCGTGAAGACGCGGTCGACGTAGAGGCGGGCACGGGCCTGGACCTCGCGGCTCCGATCCACGCGCTCCGCCGCGCGGCCTAGCGCGGCGCGAAGGTCGTCCACGCCCGAGCCGGTCCGGGCGCTCACGGCCACCACGGGCGCGCCCGGGACGAGCTCGGCGGCCTCGGAGCGGGCCAGCTCGAGCGCTCCGGCCTCGACCGCGTCCGCCTTCGTCACCGCGACGACGCCCCGGTCGATGCCGAGCAGCCTGAGGATCGCGAGGTGCTCGTGCGTCTGCGGCCGCGCGCCCTCGTTTGCGTCGACGACGAGCAGGAAGAGGTCGATGCCCGTCGCGCCCGCGACCATCGTGCGCACGAAGCGCTCGTGGCCGGGGACGTCGACGAGCGAGACGGTCCGGCCGTCCGGCAGCGCGAGCGGCGCATAGCCGAGCTCGATCGAGATCCCACGCTCGCGCTCCTGCCGCAGCCGGTCGGTGTCCTTGCCGGTGAGCGCGCGGACGAGCCACGTCTTCCCGTGGTCGACGTGCCCGGCGGTCCCGACCGTCAGCGGCACACGCCCTCGATCAGCCCGTCCTCGACGCGCACCGGCTCGAAGCCGCTGTGCTCGAGCAGCGTCCGCCACTGCTCCTGATCTCGCTCGCGTCCGCCGAACAGCGCGAGCATCAACAGGTCGAGCCACTTGGCGCCGTGAGGCTCGTTGCCCGAGGGGATGACCGCGTCGATCACGACGAGCCGCGCGCCGACGGGCGCTGCCTCGTGGATCGTTCGGAGGATCCGCGCCGCGTCCACGTCGTCCCAATCGTGCAGGATCGTCGAGAGGATGTACGCGTCGGCGGGCGGGACACGCTCGAAGAAGCTGCCGGCCGCGAATTCGATTCGGTCGCCGAACGCGCTCTCGTCGCGCGTCGTCTCCGGCAGGTCGAAGACGATGCCGCGCAGCCCCGGGCGCTGTCGGAGCAGCTCGATCAGCAGCGCCCCGTTTCCGCCGCCGACATCGACAACGGTCTCGTCGCCTCGCCACTCCACTGCTGACGCGCGCTCCACCTTCCACTGCCGGCCCGTTCCCATCGCTCGGTCGAACGCCGCGCGTTCGTCGGGACGGTCTGCGAGCCAGCTCCAGAAGTCGGTGCCGTGGATCTCGGGGAACGTCGCGCGCTCCGTCGCCGTGAGCCCGCCCGCGGCTCGGTGCCAGGCGCCGCCGAACAGGTGGGCGAAGTCGTCCAGACCGCCGCCGCGGCGAAGCGCCTCCGACATCGGCGTGTTCCGAAACACTCCCGGCGAGTCCTCGGCGAACACGCCCTCGCTCGCGAGCGCGCGAAGGATCCGCCGGAGCGTGTCCGCGTCGGCGCCGGCTTCGGCCGCGAGCTCGTCGACGTGACGTGCGCGATCGGCGAGCGCATCGGCCACGCCGAGGTCTGCCGCGAGGGCGAGCGCCCGCGTGGTCAGCGCACCCCAGAAGAACCGCCACAGGTCGTCCTCCGGCCGGAAGCGACTCATGCTGCGCCGTCCGCCGCGAGCACCGCAGCCGCGACGACGTCGACGTCCTCGTCCGCGAGCGTGCGGCAGTCGAGCAACAGCCGGCCGTCGCGGACGATCCCGACGACCGGAGGCTCCGCGGTCCGCAGCGGCGCGGCGAGCTTCTCCTCGACTGCGCACGCGAAGCTCGGGAGCTCCGCGAGCGGGAGCGCGCCGCCGCCGACGCGCGCCACCGTCTCCTCGACCGCCCCACCGACCAGCGAGGCGAGGCGATCGGCACGCGCGCGGACGACCTCGTTCGGCTCCTGGAGCATGCGCAGGACGGGGATTCGCTCGGGCGCGTCCAGGGCGAGCACGAGCGTGCCCTCGAGCGCCGCGAGCGTCAGCTTGTCCGCGCG
>JAICPI010000034.1 GCA_025929895.1 Thermoleophilia bacterium | reverse complement strand
GCCTCGGACTCGACGACCCAGAGCGAGCTCGGCCCGGACGGCACGCCGAGGTACGCGCGGCGGCGGTCGGGCCAGTCGAGCAGGGTCACGTAGCCCAGCGGCTTCAGGGCGTCGGCGTAGAAGCGCCTGCCGACCTCGTAGTCCTGCACCGGCACGGTGAGGTGGTCGATCTGCATGCGGCAGAGAATAGAACGCTCGTGCTTTTCTGTCAAGTCTCGCCTCTGGAAGCCGCCTGACGCCTCGTCTATACTGGAACGATCGTGCTGAAGACGAAAGGCGAGCGCACCCGCGAGGCGATCCTGGACACGGCGGCCAGGCTCGCGACCGAGGAGGGACTCTCCCCCCTCTCGATCGGCCGCCTCGCCGAGGCCACGGACATGAGCAAGAGCGGGCTCTTCGCCCACTTCGGCTCGAAGGAGGAGCTCCAGCTCGCCACCGTCGACCACGCCGCGAAGCTGTTCGTCCGCGAGGTGATCGCGCCCGCCCGCGAGGCTCCCAGGGGCGTCGCGCGGGTCTGGGCGCTCTGCGACAACATGATCGACTACGCCGAGCGGCAGGTCTTCCCAGGCGGGTGCTTCTTCGCGGCCACGTCGTCGGAGTTCAACAACCGGCCCGGCCCCGTCCGCGACCGGATCGCCGAGATGCTCGGGAGCTGGCTCTCGTACCTCGAGCACGCCGTCGACCAGGCGCAGAGCGCGCACGAGCTGGACGGCTCGATCAGCGCGCGCGAGCTCGCCTTCCAGCTCGACGCCTTCGCCCAGGCCTCGAACGCGCGCTTTCAGCTCTTCCGCGATCCCGCCGTGTTCGACGAGGCCCGGCGCGCGGTCCGCGAGCGCCTCGAGAGCCTCCACCCGCCGCTCGCCGCCTGACGAAAAAGGCGCCGAAGTCGCCGCGGCTGTCTGCTCCGCCCGGATAGACCGGCCTTTCGGCGCGATTCGGTGGGCGGAGCGACTGCCTCGGCGCTTTCGGCGCCCGGGGATCATGACAGAGCCCGGCCCGCGGTTCCTGAGCGTTCCCTCAGGAACGCCTGTGACGTTACCCCGCTCGAGGATCGGGTAGGCGAACTGCGAGCAACGTAAAAGGGGGTCAAGATGGCCATGCACGAGATCTCCACCTGGCGGGAGACCGCCTGGGGGACGACGGACCTGACCGGCTTCGAGGTCGAGGCCACGGACGGCGGGATCGGCAAGGTCGACGAGCACACGAGGGACGTGCAGGGGCACGGCTTCGTCGTCGTCGACACCGGCCCGTGGATCTTCGGGAAGAAGGTCATGCTCCCGGCCGGCGCGATCACCGCGATCGACGTCGACGAGGGCACGCTGTTCCTCGACCGGACGAAGGACGAGATCAAGGACTCGCCCGAGTTCGACGAGGCCAGGTTCCGCGACGAGCCGTACCGAACGCAGGTCGGCGACTACTACCGCACGCGCCGCTCCGACAGGGCGCCGACTCGCCGGTAGGGAACGACTCTCGGCGCTACGCGGCCGGCCCCAGGGCCGGCCGCAGCGCGCCGAGGCGCGCGCCGACGACCTCGTCCGCCGCGGCGGTGCTGTCCGGATGGCCGGTGACCGCGGCGAGGAAGTGCTCGCGCTCGAGCGCCAGCAGCCGCGTGTCCTCGAGCGCGGCGACCGTCGCGGTGCGCGGCACGTCGCGCAGGAGCGCGATCTCGCCGAAAGCGTCGCCTGGGCCGAGCTCGGGGGCGGCCGCGCCGTCGACGCTCACCGAGACCCGTCCGGCCTCGACGAGGTAGTAGCGGTCGCCGGGCTCGCCCTGGCGGAAGACGGTCTCCCCGGCGGCGACGGCGACGGGCTCGACGCGCGACGCGAGGTATTCGAGCGTGGAGGGGTCGAGCGGCGCGAACAGGGCCTGGCCGCGGAGCAGCTCGAGCTCGCGGGCTGGCACCGCCGCGCTCGCGTCGATCCGAACGAGCGCGGGCCAGGAGAGCAGCGCCGCGGCCGGAAGCACGGCCCCGATCACGACGAGCGCCGCGCGCTCGCCGAGAACGTCGAGGAGGAACGGCGCCGCGATCGAGCCGAGCGCGACGGCGGCGAGCATCAGCCCCTCGACTGCGCCGAACGCGCGGGCGAGCACGTCGTCCGGGACCGCGCGCTGGAGCAGCGTGTCCCCCATCACGTCGACGATCGTGTTCGCGACGCCGGTGAGCGCGAGCGCCGCGAGCGCCACCCACGGGTCGACGAACCACCCGACGAGCGCGAGCGGCGCGCCCCAGAGGACGAGACCCGCGCCGAAGTTCGTCGCCAGCCGGCCGCGCGCGACCATCCCCGCCGCGACGAGCGCGCCGACGAGCCCGCCGACGCCGGCGGCCGAGTTGAGGAAGCCGACCCACGACTCGGGGCTCTCGACCGGGACGAGGTCGAAGGCGATCACGACGATGAGGACGCCGAGCGCGCCGTCGACGAACGTCTGCGCAGCGAACAGCCCGGCCAGGAGCGTCAGCTTCCGGTCGCTCGCCAGCACGCGGAAGCCGCCGAACGCCTCCCGCAGCAGCCCCTCGGCCTCCGCGCCCTCCTTGCGCTCCCGCGCGGGCTCGCGGATGAGCGCGACCATCACCGCCGACCACGCGAGCAGCGCGGCGACCACGACCATCGCGATCTCGACGCCCGCGGCCGCGACGAGAATGCCCCCGAGCGCCGGGCCGACGAAGATGCCGATGCTCTCCGTCGTGCTCGCGGCGACGTTCGAGGCGGTGAGCTCCTCGGGCGTACGGGCGAGCGAGGGGATCAGCGCAGCCTGGGCCGGGCGGAACGCCGTGCCGACCACCGTGCCGACGACGGAGATCGCGTAGACGAGGAGCGAAGGCGCGCCGGCGGCCACGAGCGCGGCGATGGCCAGGAAGAGCACGATCCGGATCAGGTCGGTGCCGAGCATCACGCGCGCCCGCGGCAGCCGGTCGCCGACGACGCCGGTCAGGGGCGAGGCGATCCCGGCGGCGACGAACCGGACGAGCGCGACGAGCCCGACGGCGTAGGCGCCGTCCTGCTGGAAGGCGTACACCGCGATCACGACCGTGTAGGCCCAGGCCGCCACGTTCGATCCCACCCAGGCGAGCTGGATCCGGCGGAGCCCCGGGTTCGAGAAAACCCTCCGAAACGCGCTCAGGGACTCGCGCACGGGGCGAGCATTGCAATTCGAGGCACGATTTGGAAGATTGCGGGGAAGATCAAGGACTCGAGCCGCGTCTGGTTGTTCGGAAGCGGTTACCTCGTCAAAGGAGGAACGTCGTGGAGGATCGCGAGAGACGTCGCCCGGTCGCCGGCTCGGATGAGCAGACCGAGGAGGGCTCGGCCGAGGACGTCGAGCTGCATCGGAAGAAGGCCGTTGCGGCCAACACCGAGGCGCCTGCAGAGGGCGAGTCGGACGACGACGTCGAGCTTCATCGCAAGCAGAGCATGGCCTAGCAAGACCGCACGACGCGCTTCACGACCGGGGCGGGCGACCGCCCCGGTTTGCGTAGGAGGGCTTGGCGGAACGGGCCTCGCTGTCGGGGTGCGCTGGGGGTCGCGAGGCAAGGACGCAGGGAGCCCTCGTACCCGGAGGTACGGGGGCGACTGAGGACGCGGCATCGCGGCGTCCAGCGCGGCCCTGCGGCACAGCGCCTGTTTCGGCAAGCCCTCCTTAGGGACGGAGGAGCTCGTCGAGCGCGCGGAGGAGGCGCATCCCGGCCTCCTGGCGCTCCGGCGGCAGCGCCTCGAGGTCGGAGGCGATCTGCGCGACGAGGCCGAGGCGGTCGTCGACGTCGCCGAGCGCCGACTGGGCGCGCCGCGCGGCGAGCAGGAGCTCGAGCGCGACGGCGGCCTGGTTCGCGAAGTAGCCGAGCAGCTCCATCTCGGCGAGCGTGAACTTCTCGGTCTTCGGGCGGTCGAGCACGGACAACACCCCGAGCGCCCGCTCCTCGTGCAGGAGCGGCGCGGCCATCAGCCCCTTGGGCACGTAGCCGGTGGACTCGGCGGCGTCCTGCGCGAAGCGGGGGTCGGCGGTCACGTCGTCGACGACGATCGGCTGGCGCGACGTGAGGACCCAGCCGGCGATCCCGGTCGAGGAAGGCAGGCGCCGGCCGACGAGCGTGTCCGACCCCTCCCCCGCGACGGCCTCGAAGACGAGCTCGTCGGCCTCCTCGTCGAGGAGGAAGATCGACGAGGCCTTCGCCTTGAAGATCGCGCGTGCGGTCTCGACGAGCGACTGGAGCAGCGCGCGGTGCAGCTCGTCGCCTGCGAGCGCTCCCGCGGCGACCGCAGTGCGGAACCGGTCGCCGCTCATCCGTTCACCGCCGAGTTGTTCGCCGTCAGCGAGAGCACGCTCTTCAGCTGGAACGGTGTCAGATCCGGGTGCTTCGAGAGGATCAACGCGCAGATCCCGGTGATGTGCGGCGTCGCGAAGCTGTTTCCCGTCACGCGCAGGGTGGAGCCCTCGATCCACGCGACGTCGAGCTCGAGGCCGCGGGCGAAGAACTCGACGGGCGGCGACGGGTTGAAGTAGTAGGCGAGCGGGTCGGTCTCCTCGTGGCTGCCGACGGAGATCACCGACGAGAAGCGCCAGGGGTAGCTCTCGACGGCCATGTTGTGCGCCGACGCGACGAGGACGCTGCGGTTGAAGTACGCGCGGTCGACGAGCTCGTGGAGGACGACGGCGAAGTCGCGCTTCGTCGTCGAGAGGCTCATGTTGATCACGTCGTAGCCCTGCTCGATCGCCCAGCGGAGGCCGGCGAGCAGGACGCGGCCGCTGCCGGTGTAGCCGTCGCCGATCACGCGGACGCTCACGAGCTCCACGTCCGGCGCGAGCGAGCGGATGATCCCCGCGCACGCGGTGCCGTGCCCGACCTTGTCGCCCTGCCGGTCCTGCTCGACGCGCTCCTCGCCGTCGTCGTCGATCGAGACCGCGTACGACTCCTGCACGCTCCCGACGAGCGGGTGGCCGTCCTCGATCCCGCTGTCGATCACGCAGACGCGCGCACCGGCCCCCGTCGCGCCGCCGAGCGCCCACTCGCGCGTGATCGGCTCGTCCCAGCGCAGCCCGGTGCGGATCCGGTCGACGGCCTCGGCCGGAAGGCTCCAGGCGGGGAGCTCTTCCTCGGGCTCGGCCATGGGTGGAAGTCTCGCGCGTTCGCGGGCTCGCTGCCCAGCGGGAGGAGATACCCAAATGTACTAGCGCCTTGCGCAGGCGCCTCCGGTCTAGCGGCGCTTGCGCCAGACGTACGAGAGCCCGGTGCCGAGCAGTGACAGCGTCGCACCGACGCCGCGCGTCCCGGCGTTCACCCTGGCCCCCCGTCGGCCCACGCTGAGGCCCGCACTCCGCTTGCCCAGGTTCAGCGTCACCCCAGGGAGGAGCCGCTTGCGCCGCTGGAAGCGCAAGCCCATCAGCGCGAGAGGTGGTACCGACCGCTGCCGTCGCGGCCCGAGCGGTGGCAGTGGTAGCGGAAGCGGTGGTAGTGGCGGTCGCCGTCGAGCTTGCAGAACTGGCCGGCCCGGAGGCACTTCTGGCCCCAGGGCAGGTGGGCGTGCGTGTACGAGCCGCTGCAGGAGTGCGCGCTCGCGGCAGGCGAGAGCGGGGCGCTCTGCGCGAACGCGGCGGCCCCGAAGGGGATCGCGACGGCGACGAGGAGAACGGCGAGGCGACGCATGGCCCCGAGCATGGAGCCCCGCAGGCGGCGCCTCAAGGGACAGGCGGCCCATCTTCGGGTCCGCCAGACCCATTCGCACGCTCAAGGGATGCGTGCCCCTTGACGATCATCCGGGCGTGGATCTCGTCCAGTGCCGGCAGTGTGGGGCCGAGTGGCCGCGCGAGGAGCTCGTCGACGTGGCCGCAGGCCACGGGTGCCCACGGTGCGGTGGCTCTGCGCTCTGCAGGCGGTGCGGCCATCCGAGCAAGGTGCACTTCGGCAAGTACGGAAAGGGGCGCCGCGGCTGCCGAGCACGTGATCACGATCTTCAGTCACTGACCACGACCGCGTGTGGTTGTCCGGGCTTCGTGAAGCCAACTGGCGACCTGGCCGACTCCGCGTTCACCGAGGCCGAACCGCCGACCCCGCTCAGGATCGCCGAGCTCTAGCCGCGCAGGATCGCGTAGCCCTCGGCGAGGAAGGGCGTGCGGTCGACGAGCGTGCGGACCTCGTCGCTCGGAAACGCGCCCTCCTCGGTCACGATCTCGTCGACGTCGAGTGCCGGCGTGACGTCGAAGTACTCGTCGTCGATGCGATCCGGGGCGTCGATCGGGGCGAGCTTGATCACCTCGCAGGCGACGACGAGGCGCACGCCGATGCGCGTCGCCTCGGCCGCAAGCGGACGCGTGCCGACCTTGTTGCAGACCGCGCCGTCGCGGAAGACGGTGTCGGCACCGACGAGGACGAGCGAGGAGCGGTGGACTGCGTCGATCGCGTCGTCGTCCTCGACGAGCTCGACCTCGAGCCCGGAGGAGCGCAGGTCCTCCGAGAACGCGCGGCCCTCCTCGAACGGCGCGGAGAGGGTGCAGAGCACGCGCTCTGGGCGCGTGTGCAGGACCGCCTCGCGGACGGTCGCGGAAGCGGAGTGCGTGAGCACGGTCGCGTCGGTGAGGACGTCGGCGAGCTGGATCGCGATCGACGCCGCGGCCCGGTCCCGCCCCGCGACGAGCCCCTGCACCTCTTCCTGCACGAGGCGGCGCAGCTCGTCGGGCTCGAGGTGCGCGCTGTGGTGCGCCGCGGCGAGGATCCTGCCCACCGCGCCCGCGATCGCGCCCATCGCGCGGCGGGTCGCCGCGAGCTCGCGACCCGCGGCGTCCAGGCGCTCGAGCAGCTCCTCCGAGGATCCGGCGGGCTCGGCCGCGAGGTCGGCGAGCGCCTCGACGGCACGCCGGGCCATCCAACTCCCGCCGTGGTAGCGATCGGTGCGCAGCTCGTCGAGCCGCTCGGCCAGTCCCCCCATCCGGGCCGATTCTACGAGGACCGGCTAGCCCGGCTCGCGGCGGCGCCGGCGCGGCCTGGCGTCTCCGAGCGCCGGCGCCGGGTGCCCGGTCTCGCGCCGGAGACGCTCGATCAGCGCCGACGCCGCCGCGCTCGTGCCGGGGAACTCCAGGCCCAGTCGCTCGCAACACGCCGCCGCGAGCGCGTAGATCTGGCGGGCGGTCGGCCTCCGGGCCCCGAGCCGGGCTTGGAGCTCTGCGTCCACCGTTCGATTGAAGCCGCTCCACGAGGCCGCTCTGGCTCGACTTAGGATCGATTCGTGCACAGGCGCCCGAAGCGGCTGGAGCGGCTGCCGGAGCAGTACTTCGTCGCCTTGCTCGGTCGCGTCGCGGCGGAGGCGGCCAGGGGCGGCGAGCCGCTCGTCAACTTCGGCCGCGGGAACCCGGAGGTCGGGCCGCCACCGCACGTGATCGAGGCCGCCCAGCGGGCCGCCGCCGACGAGCGTTCGCACGGCTACCCGGAGTTCCGCGGCCTGCCGGAGCTGAGGGACGCCGTCGCGCAGCGCTACCGCGACTTCTACGGGGTCGAGGTCGACGCGGAGCGCGAGGTCGCCGTCGTGCCCGGGACGAAGAGCGCGCTCGTCGAGCTCTGCCTGGTCACCGCAGAGCGTGGCGACACCGTGCTCCTCCCCGACCCGGGCTACCCCGACTACTTCTCGGCCGTGGCGCTTGCCGGCGCGACCCTCGCGACGTTCCCCGCGCTCGAGCCCGAGCTGCCGCCGGCGCGCGTCGCGTACCTGAACTACCCGTCGAACCCGTGCGCGATCGCGGCCCCCCACGGCGTGTTCGCGGCCGCGGTGGAGTGGGCCGAGCGGCACGACGCCGCGGTCGTGCACGACTTCGCGTACGGGGACCTCGTCTTCGACGGCCGTCGCCCGGAGAGCTTCCTCGCGACGCCGGGTGCCAAGGACGTCGGCGTCGAGCTGTTCTCGATGTCGAAGTCGTACGGCATGGCCGGCTGGCGGCTCGGGTTCGTCGTCGGCAACGCCGAGCTGGTCGAGCGGATCAACCTCCTCCAAGACCACACGCGCGCCGGGGTCTTCCGCGCCGTCCAGGTGGCGGGCGTCGCCGCGCTCGTCGGGCCGCAGGAGTCGGTCGAGGATCGTCGCGCGCGCTACGAGGCGCGCCGCGACCGGGTGCTCGCCGCCGTCCCGGGCGCGATCAGCGAGGGCACGTTCTACGTCTGGTTCGAGCTCCCGGCCGGGCTCACGTGCGAGCGTCTGCTGACCGAGCAGCGGCTCGCGCTCGCGCCGGGCGAGGGCTTCGGGCCGCGCGGGGAAGGCTGGGCGCGGATCTCGGTCGCGGTCGCGGACGACGTCGTCGACGTCGGGCTCGAGCGGCTGGCGGAGGCGCTTTCGTGACGATCCGTGCGCTCTGGCGGCGAGCGAGGTTTCCCGCCCGGGCCGCGGGGCGAAAGTGGACCCCGCGGGACGACCAAGGAGGAAATCGTGCGAAAGCTGATCGCGCTCGGGCTCGCGCTCGTGGCCCTCACGGCCGCGTGTGGGAGCGACGACGACGAGGACGACGCGGCCGGCGCGACGACGGCGCTGACCGACACCGAGGGGTTGACGGACGAGCTCGACGACGCGCTCGAGGACGCACTCACCCTCGACCTCCAAGAGCAGAACGACTCGGGAATCACTGGCGAGGTCGAGTTCAGCCCGACGAGCGAGGGCGACGTCGAGGTGGAGATCGAGCTCGACGGCAGCCAGGGCGGGCCGCACCCGGTGCACATCCACGAGGGGACCTGCGCCGACCTGAACCCGGCGCCGGCCTTTCCGCTCACGGACGTCGTCGACGGCCGCTCGGAGACGACGGTCGACGTCGACATCTCGGAGCTGACGGCGAGCGAGTACGCCGTCAACGTGCACGAGTCGGCGGAGAACGCGGACGTGTACGTCGCGTGCGCAGACGTCCGCAACCAGTGAAGTAGGTCATGCGCCTGACGCTCCGGACGCTCGACGTCTCGCTCGGGGTCTGGGTCCTGCTCTGGCTGGTCGCGGCCGTCGTCGTCGCCTCCTCGATCAAGCAGCTCGAGGACGGCGCGGCGGCGGTCGTGACCGCCGGCGACGGCCTCGAGGAGACGAGCGCCGGGCTGCGGCGCGCGGCGGGCGGCCTGCACGAGACCGCGGACGCGCTCGAGGCGATCGACCAGCTGCCCTTCGTGCCGGGCGACCCGGCCGGGGCGGTCGAGCGCACCGCCGAGGACGTCGAGCGCTTCGCGGTTCGCGTGCGGGTGACGGCCGACGACGCGCGCGCGGCCGGCGAGGACGCGGAGAAGAGCGCGCGCACGCTCGCGATCGTCCTCGGGCTCGCGATCGCGCTCGTGCCCACCGTCCCGTTCGTCGTGCTCTACCTGCTTCTTCGCCGGCCGATCGGGCAGGAGCTCGCCCGCACGTGAGCGCGTTCTCGCGCGCACCGGCGTGGCTGATCGTCCGGCTGCGCTGGCCGATCCTGCTCGCGTGGGTCGCGGCCACGGTCGCGGGCCTCGTCTACCTGCCGAAGCTCGAGGACGCGGGCGACGAGACGTCGCTGATCGGGCTCGTGCCGTCGGACGCGGAGTCGATCGAGACGGGCCTGCGGAGCGCCGAGCTCTTCGACGTGCCCGTCATCACGCACACCCACGTCGTCCAGCGCGACCCCGAGGGTCTCTCGCCGGCTGCGGCTCGGCGCGTGGCGCGTCGCGCGCAGCGCATCGCCGACCGGCGCGACCCGGAGCTGCGCGAGATCCTGTTCGCGCTGCCGCTCCTGAACGCCGAGGAGCTCGTCCCCGCCTCGCGCGAGACGGGGACGACCGCGATCACCTCGCTGTTCTTCGACCCGGCGGAGACGGACCTCGACGACCAGGAGGAGCTGACGGCGCGCTACGCCGAGAAGTACCTTCGCTTCGAGGGCGACGCCCTCGTCGGCATCACGGGTGCGGTGCCGGCGCGGATCGAGGAGTGGCGTCAGATCGAGAGCGGCCTGCCGTGGGTGACGCTCGCGACGATCGCGCTGATCGCGCTCGTGCTCGGCGTGCACTTCCGCTCGCCGATCGCGCCGGTCGTGACGCTGGCGGCGGCGGGCGTCGCGTACCTCGTCTCGATGCGGACGGTTGCGTTCATCGGCGAGTGGCTCGACGTGACGATCCCGCGCGAGGCGGAGCCGATCCTCGTCGTGCTGCTGCTCGGGGTGGTGACCGACTACGCGGTCTTCTTCATGCACGGGCTGCGCGAGCGGCTCGACGCGGGCGAGGCGCGGCTCGACGCCGCGACGAGGGCGACGGCGGAGTACCTGCCGATCGTCGTCACGGCCGGGCTCATCGTCGCCGGCGGAACCGCGGCGATGCTCGCGGGCGAGCTCGAGTTCTTCCGCGCGTTCGGCCCGGGCATGGCGCTGACCGTGCTGATCTCCCTCGCCGTCGCGATCACCCTCGTCCCCGCGTTGATGGCGATCCTCGGCGGGCGGCTGTTCTGGCCCAGGCGGCCGACGCGTGAGGCCGCGCGGAACGGCCCGAGCCGTCTCGCGCTGTTCGCGACTGCCCGGCCGGTCGCGTTCGTGATCGCCGCGGTCGCGATCGTCGGGCTCGTGTTCGCGTGCCGCGGCCTGCTCGAGACGAATCTGGGGCTGACGCAGATCCACGGGCTGCCGGCGGACTCGGAGCCGCGTCGCGCCCAGGACGCTGCAGCCACGGGATTTTCGCCGGGGATCCTCTCGCCCACGATCGTGCTCGTCGAGGGCGTGGACGAGCGGCTCGACCTCCCCGGCCTCGTGCGCCTCCAGCGCGCGCTCGATGACCAGCCCGCGGTCGCGGCCGCGATCGGTCCGGCGACGCCTGCGGCGCGCGAGATCCCCGGGCTCGTGCTGGCGGGGGAGGCGGACGCGGCGCGCTTCCTCCTCGTCCTCGACCGCGACCCGCTCGGCGGGCCGGCGATCGACGCGGTCGCGACGCTCGAGCGGGGACTGCCGGCGCTCCTGGCCGACGCCGGGCTCGAGGAGGCGACCGCGGGGCTCGCTGGCGACACCGCCCTCGCCGGCGAGACGGTCCGAACGATCAAGAGCGACCTGATCAGGATCGGGATCGCCGCGTTCCTCGTCAACTTCCTCCTGCTCGCGCTGTTCCTGCGGGCGATCGTCGCGCCGCTCTACCTCGTGCTGGCGTCGGCGCTCGCGCTCGCGGCGAGCATCGGCCTGACGACGCTCCTCTTCCAGGGCTTCCTCGGCCACGACGAGCTGACCTACTACGTGCCGTTCGCCGTCGCGGTGCTCCTGCTGTCGCTCGGCTCGGACTACAACGTGTTCGTCGTCGGCCGGATCTGGCAGCGCGCAGAGGAGCTGCCCCTGCGCGAGGCGATCGCGACAGCGGCGCCGCGGGCCTCGCGCGCGATCGGGATCGCGGGCCTGGCGCTCGCGTTCTCCTTCGCCGCGCTGGCCCTGATCGACCTCCGGCAGTTCCGGGAGTTCGCCTTCGCGATGTGGGTCGGCGTGCTGCTCGACGCCTTCGTGATCCGCGCGCTCCTGATCCCGGCCCTGATCTCGCTCGTCGGCGACCGGAGCTGGTGGCCCCGGGCTCGACCCGCGCGGCCGGAGCCGAAGCCCGAGCCCGACGCAACCGCCGCCTGAGCCCACGCTCCGTCCCGGACCAAAGAAATTCGCCGAGCCGGTTGCGCTTTCGTCTGTTCATCCGACTGACTTTCCGCTTCCGCGTACAGTCGACCGGATCAACTTCGTCCTAGTCACGCTCCGTGCTCGGCGCATGAGCAACGTATCCCGTCGCAAGGGGTCGTACAAGGGAACGGACGAGAGAGTTCTCGCAATTTGCGGGGGTCTCCCTCAGAGCGCCGCCGCGACCGTGGCGGGGGCTCGAACGAAACGGGACCAAAAAAATTCGCCGAGCCGGTCGCGCTTTCGTCCACTCATCCGGCTGACGTTTCCCTTGCGGGTACAGCCGACCGGATCAGCTTCGTCCTAGACGCGCGCCGTGCTCGGCGCATCGGGGAACGTAGTCGACCGCAAGGGCCCGTGCAAGAGCGGCGCGAGCGAAATCCTCCGCAAATTGCGACGTCACGCGGGCTGCACGAACATCCAGCGGTGACCCTCGAGGTCGGCCGCCGTGTACAGGCGGCCGAACGGCTGCTCCTCGGGCCCTCGGAGGACCGTCGCGCCGGCCTCGCGGGCCTGGGCGAGGTGCGCGCCGAGGTCGGGGACGTTCACGAGCACGCCGTCGACGACGTAGGGGTTGTCGAGCCAGCGGGCCGCCTGCTCGCACTCGGCGGCGTGGCGCTCCGGGCCGCGGTACTCGGGGCTCGCGAACCCGAGCAGCACGAGGCCCTCCTCGCCGAAGGAGAGATCTGCGTGGGTGACGCGGCCCTGCTCGTCGGAGAACCGCTCGCCGCTCTCGCGGAAGCCGAACGCGCGGCACAGCCAGTCCGCCGCGGCCCCGGCATCCTCGTAGGTGAGCATCGGGACCGTCGTCTGCATCGCTACCTCACTTCGTAGGCCATCAGGATCGCATCAACGAAGCCGTCGGGGCGGCGGTAGTGCTGCTTGCGGAAGCCCTCCCGCTCGAACCCGAAGCGCTCGTAGAGCTCGATCGCGCCCGCGTTGTGCGGGAACACGTGCAGCTCGAGCTTGCGGACCTCGCGCGCCCGGGCCCACGCCACGGCGGCCTCGAGGAGCGCCTGCCCGATCCCGCGACGCCGGTGGCTCTGCGCCACCATCAGCCCGAGGTCGGCGACGTGGTGGCTGGCCGGGTGCGGATCGCGACCGACGGAGAGCCTGCCCACGATTCCCTCCGGCGCCTCCGCGACGAACACGGCCGCGTGCGGGTAGCGCCGGATCGACTTCAGATAGCGGCGCTCGTCGCCGGCGCTCCGCCAGTTCGAGGTCGTGATCAACCAGCCCTCGGGCTCCGAGCCCACGGCCTGCGCCAGCTCCACGAGGGCGGCGGCGTCGCCCGGCTCGGCGGGACGGATGCGGAACTCGCGGCTCACGCCGCAACGATACGCCCGGTCTAGACGCGGGCCGGACGGGCGCGCAGCAGCAGCGCGGCGAGCGCGAAGACGAGCGCGACGGTGACGAGCTTCGCCTCCTGCTCGAACGGCAGGACGACGACGGCGAGCACGGCGAGGGCGACGAGCAGGCGCACGAGCCTGAGCATCGGCGGCACGCGCCGCGCCCGCCTGCGCCGAACGGGGGATCTCAGGCGGGCTCGACGACGAGCCCCGCGCCGCCCCGGCGCGGGTCGCCGGCGGCCGCGAGCGTGCCGTCTGCGCGCCGCTCGACCGCCGAGACGCCGCCGAAGAAGAGGTTGAGCCCCTGCCAGCGCGCGACCTCCCACCGGACGCGGCCGGGATCGAGGGGCGGCTCGAGGTGCAGCACGTCGTCCTCCAGGTGCGCCCGAGGGGCGGCGATCGCCTGCGCCACCCCGAGCCGGTGCGCGAGCACGTTCACGACGACCTGCATGATCGCGCCGCGGAGCCGGTTCGATCCGGCGCTCCCGAGGACGAGCCGCGGGCGGCCGTCCTCGAGCACGAGGGACGGCGCCATCATGCTCGTCAGGCGCTCGCCGGGCCGCGGGTCGCCGACCAGCAGGTCGAGCTCGCCGAGCATGTTGTTCAGGTGGATGCCGGTGCCCGGCACCACGACGCCGGAGCCGCCGCCGCCGGTCGAGGTGGAGAGCGACGCCGCGTTCCCCGCCGCGTCGACGACGCTGATGTGGGTCGTCCCACCGCTCTCGGCGAGGCGTCGCGTCAGGCGACGCGCGCGGGCTCGGGTCTGCGCCTCCATCACGCGGGCGAGCCGCGCGACCGCTGCGGGGCTGCCGAGGCGGCCCGGGCGCTCGAGCTGGCGCAGCCCGTAGGCGATCAGGACGCCGCCCGAGGACGGCGGGGGGTTCGACAGGAACTCGGCGCCGCGGTACGGGACGCTCACCGGGCGCCGGCGGATCACGCGGTAGCGCTCGAGGTCGGCGACCCGGATCGCGGGGACCCGCGCGGCGAGCGCGCGCGCGAGCTCTCCCGTGTACACGGCCGCAGCTCCCCGGGCCGCGATGCGCTCGAGCGTCCGGCCGAGGTCGGGCCACGCGAGGCGCGTCCCCTCGGGCAGCCCCGCGGCGGGGGTGTCCGCGAGCACCGGCGCGAGGATCGAGTGCAGGAACGCCTGGCCGTCGTTCACGACGACGCCGTCGTGGGCGAGGGCGACCGCGGGCGTGACCAGGTCGGTCCAGGGAAGCGTCCCGTGCGCGCGGTGGGCCGCCTCGAGCCCCGCCGTGGCGCCCGGGACGGCGCAGGTGCCGGTTCCGACGCGGAACAGCTGCGTCTGGCTCCCTTCGAAGACGATCGTCACCTCCTCGGGCGCCTCGCGGCGCCCGCTCGGCGCGGTCGCGAAGAAGTCGAGCACCCGGGTGCGCCGGTCGCCTGCGGTGTGGACGAGCATGAAGCCGCCGCCTCCGGGCCCCGTCAACGGGCTCTCGGTCACCCACGACGCGAAGCCCGCCGCGACGCAGGCATCGACCGCGTTGCCGCCGCGCTCCAGCACCTCGGCGCCGACGGCCGCGGTCACCGGATGGCCCGCGGCGATCGCTCCTCGCATGCCGCGAGCCTACGCTGCGGGATCATCCGCTCGTGCTCCGCGACGAGGATCGCCGACAGCTCGAGCGCGTCTCGGCGATCGTTCGCGAGGTGCTGGGTCGCGACGCGGTGGGGGCGTACGTGTTCGGCTCGGCGGTGCTCGGGAGGCTTCGGCCGCAGAGCGACCTCGACGTGCTCGCCGTCTCGGCGCGCTCGACCGATCGGGAGCAGAAGCGACGCCTGGTCGAGCGGCTGCTCGAGATCTCGGGTCGGGGCGGGTCGCGGCGCGTCGAGCTGACGGTCGTCGTGCAGTCCGAGGTCCGGCCGTGGCGCTACCCGCCGCGCTTCGACTTCCAGTACGGCGACTGGCTGCGCGAAGCGTTCGGGCGCGGCGAGCTCGAGCCGTGGCCGTCGAGAACGAGCCCCGACCTCGCCGCGCTGATCACGATGGCGCTGCTCGCCGACCGGCCGCTGCTCGGCCCGCCGCCGGCCGAGGTGCTCGACCCGGTCCCGCAGGAGGATCTCGTCCGGGGGATCCTCGCGGAGGTGGACTCGCTCGTCGCCGACCTCGACACGGACACGCGCAACGTCGTCCTGACGCTCGCGCGGATCTGGACGACCGTCGCCACCGGGGCGATCCGCTCGAAGGACGCCGCGGCCGACTGGGCGCTCGAGCGGTTGCCGGCCGAGCACCGCGCGGTGCTCGCGCGGGCGCGCGCGATCTACCTCGGCGAGGAGGGGGAGCGCTGGGACGACCTCGGCCCGCGCCTGCGGCCGTTCGTCGACCACGTCACGGCCCGGCTCGAGCGGCCCGCGTAGCGCGCAGCCCCCTCGGGGGTGCAACGAGCACCCCAAGACCAACGCTATCCGGCCGCGCGTCACACAGGGGTGACGCGGGTGGATCGACTTCGAGACGACTCGTCTACAGGTCGGTGAGGAAGCTCGGCGGCTCGAGCTCGTCGCGCTCGCGCTCTCGGTCGCGGTCGCGCTCCTGCTCGCCGCGGCCGAACAGCGGCCGCTCGCGCCGGGCGGCGCCGCCCCGGTCCCGCAAGCCGGTCGCGACGACGGTGACCCACATCTGGCCGGCGAGTCGCTCGTCGATCGTCGCGCCGAAGATGATGTTCGTGTCGTCGGTCGCGCCCCGGCGGATGACCTCGGCTGCCTCGTTCACCTCGAGCAGCGAGAGGTCGCTGCCGCCGGCGATCGAGAGCAGGATTCCCTTCGCCCCGACGAGCTCTGTGTCGATCAGCGGCGAGCGGAGCGCGCGCTCGGCCGCCTCGGTCGCGCGGTTGTCGCCCGTCGCGAAGCCGATGCCCATCAGGGCAGTGCCGGCCTCGCTCATGATCGTGCGCACGTCGGCGAAGTCGAGGTTGATCAGGCCCGGCATCGTGATCAGGTCGGTGATGCCCTGGACGCCCTGGCGCAGGACGTCGTCCGCGATCTTGAACGCGTCCAGCATCGAGGTCGACCGGTCGAGGACCTCGAGCAGCTTCGCGTTCGGGATCACGATCGTCGTGTCGCAGTTGCTACGCAGCTCCTCGACGCCGGCCTCGGCCTGGGCCCGCCTCTTCGTCCCTTCGAAGGGGAACGGGGTCGTGACGATCCCGACGGTCAGCGCGCCGACCTCACGGGCGATTCGCGCGACCACGGGCGCGGCGCCCGTGCCGGTGCCGCCGCCCTCGCCCGACGTCACGAAGACCATGTCGGAGCCGCGGAGCGCGTGCTTGATCTGGTCGTGCGACTCCTCAGCGGCCTGTCGCCCGATCCCCGGGTCCGAGCCCGACCCGAGCCCCTTCGTCAGCTCGCGCCCGATGTGGATCTTCACCTCCGCGTCGGTGGTCTGGAGCTGCTGGAGGTCCGTGTTCACGGCGACGAACTCGACCTGGCTGATCCCGGCGTCGATCATGCGGTTGATCGCGTTCAGGCCGGCGCCGCCCACGCCGACCACGCGGATGACCGCCAGGTACGCGCCGGAGTCGGCGCGCGGCACGCGGTGCAGGCGCGGCGGGGGCTCCGGGAGCGGCTCGAGGCGCGAGACCGGCGGCTCGTAGCGAGGCTCGGGCCTCGGCTCGGGCACCGCGCTCAACGCCGGCCGCTCGGGCTCGGGGGTGACTGGCGGCAGCTCGGGCTCGGGCGCCGGCCGCTCGAAGGTGGGGACGTGCTCGACGGTCTCCTCGTGCGGTGTGACCGGCGCGTCCTCGGCAGGCGGCTGCGACGGGGGCTCCCCCGCCGCCTCACGCTCCGCTTGGCGCTGTGCTGCCTCCGTCGCGCGGAAGAGCTCCGCGAGCGGTCCTTCACGCATGCTCGCGCGCCTTCGCGCCATTGAGCACCTCCTTCGCCAGGTCGCGATACAGCTTGGCTGCCTCGCCGGTCGGATCGTATGCCAGAACGGACTGTCCCTTCACGGGGGCCTCGGCGAATCGGACGGTCTTGCGGATCTTCGTGTCGTAGACGAGGTCGCCGAAGTTCTCGGTGAGGATCTCGACGGCCTCCTTCGAGTTGAGCAGGCGCTTGTCGAACATCGTCGGGAGGATCCCGATGATCTCCACGTTCGGGTTCAGGTTCTCGCGCACCATCGCGAGCGTGTTCTCGAGCTGAACGAGCCCGCGGAGCGCGAGGTACTCGGTCTGCACCGGCACGATCACGCCGTCGGACGCGACGAAGGCGTTGATCGTGAGCAGGCCGAGCGAGGGCGGCGTGTCGAAGAGGATGTAGTCGTAGCGCTCGCGCACCGAGACGAGCGCCTTCTCGAGCGCGCGCTCGCGGCCGATCATCGACGAGAGCGCGAGCTCCGCGCCCGCGAGGTCGATCGACGAGACCGCGAGGTCGACTTCGCGCTCGTGGATCACCTCCTCGATCGGCAGCTTGTGCACGAGCACGTCGTACATCGAGCGATCGATCTCGTCCGGGTTCAGACCCTGGCTCATCGTCAGGTTGCCCTGCGGGTCGAGGTCGACGCAGAGCACGTTCAGCCCCTGCTCCTTGAAGGCAACGGCCAGGTTCAGGGTGGTCGTGGTCTTCGCCACCCCGCCCTTCTGGTTGGCGAATGCGATCACGCGGGCCAAGGTCGGTCCTTTCGCGGGTTTGCCCCGCGTATTGGGTCGTGGAAGCAGCCGTGCGAGAGCCATGGCCTCGCTCGTTTCGATGGTAGCGGCCGCTTTCCTTCGCTCACCGGATCTCGTCGGGCGAGACCGGCTCCAGCCGGGCGACGAGGCCGATGCCGCGCAGCGCGAGGATGCCCGACCGAGGGTAATAGGTGATGTCGTTCGGTTCTCGCGTGCCGTAGAGGAGGACCGAGATCCCCTCGGGGCCGGCACGAAACGCGTGCGCGATCTTCGTCCCGGCCGGCCGAGCCACGACGTGACCTGCGCGCACCGGATGCTCCGCGTCGCCCAGGAGCAGCACGCCTTCCCCAGCGAGGACGACGAAGAGCTCCTCCTCGGCCGAGTGATAGTGCGGCGTCGTGTTGAGCAGGCCGGGTGGAACGATGTCCAGGTTCAGCCCGGCGAAGCGCGACCCGGCGACGGCGCCCAGCTCCTTGGACAAACCGCCAACGTCGTCGCCGATCCGCCAATCCGCGCCCTCGACGTCGTCGACGTTGACGACGGCCGATGGACGTGGCCCTGGAGCGGGAACCTCCAGCACGTCCGGCGGACGGCCCGGGAGGGCCTCGACGCGATACCACCGCGTACCGAGGCGGAGCGCGCTCGCCTCCGGCAGGAACGTCGCGTTCGCGCGCGGCCGGTCGCCGAACGCGAGCACGTCGAGACCGCTCCCGCCCGCCACGAGCGTGTGCGCTTCGGCGCTCGGCCGATGGACGAGGCAGTCGCCGGCGCGCACCTCGAATGTCGTCCCGTCCAGCCACGCGAGCCCCGAGCCCTCGAGAACGAAGAAGATCTCCTCCTCCCCCAGGTGGACGTGCGCGGGGGTCGAGCGCTTTCCCGGATCGACGAGGATCCTGTTCGCACCCACTTGGCGTGAGCCGGCAGCCTCACCGATCCGCCACCAGGTCGCCGCGATCTCTCCGTCCTCGACACGCACGGGATCGAGGTCGTCCCAGTGGACGAGCGACACGCTACGTCCTCGACTCCTCGTCCGTCTCCCACGCCATGTGCTCGAGGCGGGCGATCACGCCGACGCCGCGGAAGTTGATCTTGTTCGACCGGGGGTAGTAGACGATGTCGTTCGAGCGGCGCTGGCCGTAGGCGAGCAGGAGCATCCCTTCGTCGCCGGCGCGGAAGACGTGGCAGACGCGCGTGCTCGCCGGCCGGGAGACGACGTGACCCGCCCGTACGGGGTGCGACTCCGGCTCCTGGCCCATGTAGGCGAGCGTCGGCGAGGGCGTCAGCTCGAGCGTGCCGTCCCCCTCGAGGACGACGAAGATCTCCTCCTCCGCCGAGTGGCAGTGGGGCGGGGCGTTCAGGTGGCCCGAGGGGACGCGGACGCGCGACATCCCCGTGCGGACCGAGCCGGCCTCGAGCCCGAGCTCCGAGTTGCCGCGCTCGTCCTCGAGCTCGTCCGCGTTCACGATGTTCGCGCGACGCGGGCTCGGTTCCGGGAGCTCGAGCGTGCCCTGCGCCGACTCACGGGACCACGGCTCGATCGCGGGGACCTCGAGCGAGATGCCCATGCGCGCGACGCGGGGACGCGGCAGCCACGTGAGCGCCGGCGTCGCCCGTTCCCCGAACGCGAGCACGTCGAGCCCGTCGGGGCCCGCGACGAGCGTGTGCGCCTCCTCGCCGGCGCGGTGGACGATGCAGTCGCCGGGCCCGACCTCGTACGTCTCGCCGTCCTGCCACGAGAGGCCGTTGCCGGCGAGCACGTAGAAGATCTCCTCCTCCGCGACCTCGACGTGGACGGGCGAGGATTGCTTGCCCGGGTGTACGCGCGCACGCGTGACGCCGACCTCGACGGTGCCGGCGGCCGTGCCGAGGTCCCAGCTGTCGATCTCGATCGTCCCCTCGTGCTCGTGAACCGGCTCGGCGTCGTCGAAGTGCGCGATCACG
Organism: Thermoleophilia bacterium; assembly: GCA_025929895.1. Lineage (GTDB taxonomy): Bacteria > Actinomycetota > Thermoleophilia > Gaiellales > Gaiellaceae > JACCTU01. The sequence goes on along the minus strand of JAICPI010000034.1, from coordinate 7,654 downwards.
CGTCGCGCAGTGGGACGTGGTCGATCCGTACGCCCGCAACGTCCGCGCGGTCGGTTTCCGGATCGTGCCGGTGGGAGATCACGAGCGCATCCTCTCACGGACCTTCTCCGTTCTAGAGGTGACCGCCCAGAAACGGGCCAACAGACGAAAGGAGGTTTCGTGGATCTCCTGTGGATCATCCTGATTGTGATCCTCGTGCTGGCGCTGCTCGGCTTCTTCTCGCGCGGCCGCTGGTAGACGAGTAGGACCGACGAACGACTTGAATAGGCCGCCCGGCGGGTTGCCGGGCGGCCGTTCGTTGGCGATCCTTGGAGGGTGACGGTTTCGGCCCTCGAGACGCTCGCCCACGCCGACGGCCAGGCGACCCTGCCCCGCCTCGGCGGGATGGCGCGACCCGACGGCGTCGTGATCGTCAGCGAGCGCTACTGGGCGTTCGCGGGCGTCGATGGCTCGTTGCGCGAGGGCGAGATGGGTTCGGCGCCTCGGTCGTTGCGGCGGGTGCCGCTCGTCCGTGGCCTGCTGCGCCTCGCCGGCGCGATCTCGCCGGTCGTCCGTCGCGACGGCGTCGTCTCCGCACGCGAGCGGTGGTTCCTGATCGCCGCGATCCTCGGCTCGTTCTCCTTCTTCCTCCTGCCCGACCGCTTCGAGCTCGCTGCGGGCCTCGCGCTGACGGCGCTCATGCTCGGGTGGGTGCTGCGCGGCCGCTCGCTGCGGCTGCACGGCGCGGAGCATCGTGCGATTCGTGCGGTCGAGGACCGGCAGCTCGTCGCCGCGTGGTCGGGCGGGGCTCGGCCCTCCCGCTTCGCCGCGCGCTGCGGCACGAACTTCGTCGCGCTCGTGCTGCCGGTCGCGACCGTCGTCGACCGGATGTGGGCGCTCCCCGCGGCGGCGGGCGCGCTGCTCGCGCTCGGGTTGACGATGGAGCTGTGGGTCGCGATCGAGGGACGGAGGCATCGCGTCGCCCGCGCCCTGCTGCTGCCGGGCCTGCTGCTCCAGCGGCTGACGACGCGCGAGCCGCGGCTCGACGAGACGCAAGTGGCGCTCCGCGCGGCCGCGTCCGTGCTCCGCCGCGAGCTCGAGCCCGGCTAGGAGAACGCACGCAGGAGCGCGGTCGTCGCCGCGGCCGCCGCGACGACGACGAGCAGCGGCGCGCGCAGGGCGATCGCGAGCATGCCGGCGCCAACCCCCGCCAGCCGCGCATCCGCGACGACCCCGTGCGGGCCGCCGAGCGTCTGCGTGACGACGAGCGCCGCGAGCAGGGTCGGGGCGAGCAGCGAGACGAGCGCCTCCAGCCGCGCGGGCAGCGCGCGTCCGCCCAGGAGCACGGGCCCGAGCGCCTTCAGCGCGATCGTCCCGGCGCCCACGACGAGGATCGCGACCCAGACGCTCATCGGCGCAGCCCGATCAGGCAGCCGGCGGCGGCCGCGACGATCGGCACGCCCGGCGGCGTGAAAGGCAGGAGCGCGAGCGCGATGCCGCCGCCGGCGAACGCCGCCGCGACGCCGCGTCGGGTCCGGAGCTGGCCGACGAGCAGCGCGAGGAAGAGCGCCGGGAACGCCGCGTCGAGCCCGAGCCGTCCCGGATCCCCGAGGAAGCTGCCGCCGACGACGCCGAGAACGGTGCCGAGCACCCACGAGACGTACAGCGTCAACCCGGCGCCCATCAGAATGCGGCGGTCGTAGCTGCCGTCGGGCCGCGCAGAGAGCGCCCATGACTCGTCCACGATCAGTTGTGCTTCCACCAGCCGGCGCGCGCGCGAGCCGCGAAAGAGCGGCGCGACGGAGATCCCGATCGCCCCGTAGCGGGCGTTCAGGAGCAGCGCGGCCGCGGCCGCGGCGACGACGCCCCCGCCCTCGTCCAGGATCGAGACGAGCGCGAACTGCGCGCTGCCCGCGAACATCGTCGCCGACATCACGATCGTCGCCGCGATCCCGATGTCGGCGGCGCGGGCGAGCACGCCGAGCGACACGGCGAAGAGCGGCACGGTGACCGCGATCGGCAGCACGGCGCGAACGCCGGCCGGTAGCCGGGCCCAGTTCACATCGCCATCATCGCCTTCCGCGTTCGCTCCGCCGCGCCGCCATGGGCGCGGCCCAGCGCGCGGGACGCCTGGTCGTCCCCGTCCTCCGCGTCGAGCAATGCCCTCGCCTCGAGCACCAGCCGCTCGACCTCCGCGAGCAACGCGACCGCCCCCGCCCGTTCGCGTTGCAGCGCGTCGATCCGCCGGATCCGCCCGAGCACTGCACGCGCCTCGTCCATGGAGTCGACGCTATCCGGGAAGCCGTTTCGTGTCTGTAACGGCTTCGAAGCGAAAGTGGATCAACCGGCGGCGCGGGCGAAGTACCCGGCGGGTGCCTCCCGCTTGCCGAGCATCGCCTCGTCGAGCGCCGCGACGAGCGCCGCACGATCGCCGTGCATCAGCGTCTCCACCGCCGCGCGACGAACCGCGTCCGGCCCCGGCGACTCGATCCGCTCGCCGAGCAGCACGGACGCGCGCATCGTCGCGGCCCACACCCCGTCGGCCCCGCCGAGCAGCGCGGTCAGGGCCTCGCGCAGCTGCTCCTCCCGCGACGGCCCCGACTGGAACAGCGACAGCTCCCACCGGTCGAGCGCCTCGCCGAGCTCCGGGTCCTCGTCCGCGAGCGGCAGCCGCGCGAGCAGCTCGGCCGCGAGTCGGCCCCGGAATGGGTCGAGCCGCGTCGGCTCCCCGGCCGGCTGCGCCGCGGCGATCGGCAGGACCGGCTTGATCCCGAAGGGACGCCAGTCGAGCCGCTCGAACAGCACCGGCCCGGCCGCGGTCGCCGCGGCGGTGGCGAGACGGATCGCGGTCACGGCATCGGAGAGCTCGCCCGCAGCGTCGGGCGCGTCGTCGTCGGCGGCGAGCTCCCGCTCGAGCTCGAGCACGCACAGCCGGTCGGTGTCGCGCCCGAACTCCGGCGGCAGCAGGCTCTGGCTCTCCGGCCACAGACGCGCGAGCTCCCCGGTCGCCGCATGCCGCACGCGCACGCCGTCGCCGAGCACGACCTCGCCGCCCGCGGACAGCCCGACGAGCGGGGCGACCGCCGCGTACGCGCGGCGCCCGCTGAAGAGCGTCTGCTCGAGCTCGTCGTACGCGCGGTCGAACGCCGTGTCGTCCCAGTCGAAGCCGCCGCACGTCTCGGTCACGCGCAGCAGCAGCGGCAGGAGCACGCTCGTGAACGGGTCCTCGCCGAAGAGCCGCGCGGCGGGCTCAGCACGCACGTCCTGCGCGGCGAGCTGCGCATCCTGCCGGTGCTCGAGCTTTCGGACGCGCGCCTCGACGAAGTCGCGCACGAGCGGGCGGTACTCGTACAGCGTGGGTCGCCCGCGCGACGCGTGCTGCTCGAACGCGAACGGGAGCTCCGTGTCCTCTGCCGAGAGGACGTGGAACGCGCCGAGGCAGAAGCAGCGAAGGGAGCGGTAGAGATGGGGTGCGCGCACGGCCACGGACCCTGGACCTACGCGCTCGGAGGCCCCTTCCCTCCCTGACAGGCGGGGCACCAGTAGGTCGTGCGGTTGTCGTCGCCCTGCCCGCGCGAGGCGATCGCTCCGCCGCAGCGGCGGCAGACGTGCCGGCGGTACACGGTGCGGCCGGGCCGGCCCGTCTCGAGCGCCTCGCGCATCAGCGTCGCCGCCGCGCCGACCGACGCCCGCAGCTCGGCGTCCGAGAGGTCGGCGAGCCGCGACCACGGCGAGACGCGCGCGGCCCAGAGCGCCTCCGCCTTCCACATGTTCCCGATCCCGGCGACGATGCGCTGGTCGACGAGCGCCTCGCCGATCTCGCGCGCCTGGTCGGCGGCGCGCAGCCGCCGAACGATCGCGTCCAGGTCGACGCCCTCGTCCAGCACGTCGGGACCGAGGCGCCGGGCGACGTCGCGACCGTCGAGCTCGAGCACCGGGCCGTTCCAGAGCACGCCCTCGTGACGCTCGCCGCGGAGGATCAGCCACGGCCGTCCGACGCGGCGCGCCCCGCGCGGGTCGAGCCGCCAGCGGCCGGTCATGCGCAGGTGGCTCCGTAGGACGAGCCCGCCCTCGAAGCGCAGCAGCAGGTTCTTCCCCACCGCGTCGACGGACTCGAGCAGCTTGCCGTCGAGGCGCTCCGCGATGCGCTTGACCGCGGCGCGCGGGTGCGGCGTCTCGACCTCTACGCGTTCGCCGACGAGCGGTTGCAACCGCGCCGCGGCGCGACGCAGCGAGTCACCTTCGGGCACGGCCCCGAGGGTAGCGAGCGTCCGGTCGCGCGTTCGCTAGGGCAGTGCTGCGAACGCGCCGGTCTGCGCCGTGAGCTGCGCCACGAAGAGCAGCGAGACCAGTGCCATCAACATGAAGATCCGGATCTGGTGCGAGGGGTCCATGCGTTCTCCGAGTCCAGGGATCGGGCGCGGCCGCAGCGCGTCGCTCTCACAATCGGCCTCCGCAGGCAACGGGCGCATCCCCCACCTGAGCGATGGCTCACCCGACCGGGAGGACGCACGAGGCGCGCCGCTCCAGGACCCGGACAGTGAACTCCGCCCCGTCGCGCTCGACCCGGTAGCGGTCGCAGAACCCGTCGTCGACCCGGACCGCGCAGACGAAGACCTCCGCCGGCGGCCCCTCCGCGAACCAGAAGCGCGACCTCGCGGTGCACTCGGCCCGCTCGGAGCGCGTCGCGCGGGCGACCTCGCGCTCGGCGGCCGCCTGCTCGGGCGCGCCCGGTCCGCAGCCGGCGAGGATCGCGACGGCGGCGAGCGCCGCCGCCCTCACGGCCGCAGGACGGCGCGGCGCGGGCCCGCGAGGAAGCCGGCCTCGACCAGGAGCGCCATCGCGTCCGTCTCGCCGACCGGCTCGCCGTCGAAGCGCTCGACCGCCAGACGCTTGCCCCCGCGCCGCCGCACGTGCTCGACGAGTGCCGCGAGCGCCTCGCGCAGCCAGGCCTCCTCCGGCTCGCGCAGGGGGACGAGCGACTTGCCGCCGCGCTCGACGTAGAGCGCCGGCTCGCCGCCGAGCAGCACGACGTGGGCCCCCGCCACGCGCGCGGCGCGTGCCCCCGAGCGCTTCGGCCACGGCAGCGCGGCGCCGTAGGGCTGCGCCGGATCCGCGGCGGCGAGCACGAGCGGCTCCGGCTGGTCGCCCTCGCGCGGGCGCAGCTCGCGCAGCCGCTCGATCGCTCCGGCGAGCGCGAACTGCGCGCCGCCGAGACCTTCGACGAAGTACCCGCGCCGACAGACGCCGAGCGTCTCGAGCGCACGGAGCTCGGCGTAGACGGCGCCGTAGCCGCCGGGGATCCCCTCGGCGCGCACGCCGTCGCGCGTGACGACGCCCTGGCGCTCGAGCAGCAGCTCGGCGAGCGCGCGCCGGTCGGGCGCCTCGGTGAAGAGGTTGTCGGTGAGCGACCAGCGGCCCTGCGTAGCCGTGCTCGCGCTCGCGCGCTGGCGCGAGAAGCGGCGCGCGCGCAGCCGCTGCGGCCGGGCCGTCTCGTAGCGCTTGCCGGCGCGAAGCGGTGTCCAGGCGTCGTTGCGGACCTCGCCCGCCCAGACGAGATCCCAGAGCGCGGGCAGCACGTCGGCTGGCTCGAGACCCGTCGACTCGACGAGGTCGTGCCAGAACTTCGCACCGGCCCCGAGCGCGTCGCGGAGCGCCTGCGCGGCCTCGCTCTCCGGCGGCGTGGCGGCGGGAGGCCGCCCGAGCACGCCCGCGTCCTCGCGGAAGAAGAGCGCGACGCGGTCGAGCCCGGCGCCGACCCAGACGAGCTCGCCCGACGCGCAGAGCTGGTCGAGCTGGAGCGGCTGGTAGCTCGACACGCGTCGCGGCAGGACTTCGGACTCCCACAGCTTCACCGGCAGCGCGAGCCCCTGGAGCGGGACGAGCGCCTCGCGGAGCCCCGCGCGCCGGTCGATGCCGTGCCAGCTCGGGAGGAAGCGGCCGAGCGTCGCCTGCTCGGCGGGCTCGACCTCCTTGCGCAGCGCGGCGAGCGACGCGCGGCGCAGGCGTCGCAGGACGTCGGGGTCGCACCACTCGCGCTCCGTCCCGCCGGGACGCAGCTCGCCGCGGACGAGCTTCTCCTCGCGCTCGAGCTCGCGCAGCTGCGACTCGACGTCGCGCGTGAAGTGCTCGCTCGCCTGGGCGGTCGTGAACGGGCCTCGACCCTTGGCGTACCTGTGGACGAGCTGTTGCAATGCCGTGTCAGGGTCCGACCCTGTGAGAAAAGCGTCGGGCAGCCCGCCCGGGGGCATCACGCCGAGCGCGTCGCGGTAGCGCCCCGCGTCCTCGGCCGCGAGCAGCCGCTCCTCGCCGGCGAGGCGCACGCGGATCGCACGGCGCTCGCGGATCAGCGTCTCGGCGAAGCCCGCGTCGTACTCGCCCTCGCGCAGGTCGCCGCGCCTCCGGAGCACGTCGTGCAGCTCGTCGGGGTTCCGCGCGTTGCCGCGCAGCTGCGCCTCGACCTCCTCGAGCGCGCCGGGGTCGAGCAGGTCACGCAGCTCCTCCTGCCCGAGCAGCTCGCGCAGAAGGTCGCGGTCGAGCGACAGCGCCTGCGCGCGGCGCTCCGCCGGCGGCGTGTCGTCCTCGTACATGTAGGTCGCGATGTAGTCGAAGAGGAGCGACGACGAGAAGGGCGACGCGCTCTGCGACTCGACGTCGACGAGGTCGAGCTCGCGCGTCTCGAGGCCGCGCAGGATCGACTTCAGCGCCGGCAGGTCGAAGACGTCCTGGAGGCACTCGCGGTAGGTCTCGAGGATGACCGGGAACGAGCCGTACTTGCGCGCGACCTGGAGCAGCGACTGCGCCTTCAGCCGCTGCTGCCAGAGCGGCGTTCGCTGACCGGGCCGGCGCCGCGGGATCAGAAGCGCGCGGGACGCGTTCTCGCGAAAGCGTGCGCCGAAGAGCGCAGACCCGGCGAGCTCGGCGACGACGAGCTCCTCGATCTCGTCTGGCGCGATGCGGAGCTCATCGGTCGTCGGCGGCGCGTCGGCGTCGGGGAGGTGCAGCGCGATGCCGTCGTCCGACCAGATCGACTGCACGTCGAGGTCGAGGGACTCGCGCAGGCGCGCGGCGAGCGCGAGCGCCCACGGCGCGTGCACGCGGCCGCCGAACGGCGTCAGGATGCAGACGCGCCAGTCGCCGATCTCGTCCTTGAAGCGCTCGATCACGACGGTGCGGTCCGACGGCACGACCCCTGTCGCCTCGGCCTGCTCGTTCAGGAAGGTGAGCAGGTTGCGCGCTGCCTTCTCGTCGAGCGTGTGCTCGTCGCGCAGCCGCGCGAGCGCCTTCGCCTCGGGAAGCGCGACGAGCTCGCGCGAGACCGTGCCGATCGCGGCACCGAGCTCGTACGGGCGCCCGACGCCCTCGCCCTTCCAGAAGGGCACGGCGCCGGGAACGCCGGGCGCCGGCGAGACGAGCACGCGGTCGCGCGTGATCTCCTCGATCCGCCACGTCGAGGCGCCGAGGAGGAACGTCTGTCCGGCGCGCGCCTCGTAGACCATCTCCTCGTCCAGCTCCCCCACTCGCCCCCCGCCTCCGACGAGGTACACGCCGAAGAGCCCGCGGTCGGGGATCGTCCCCGCGTTCGTGACCGCGAGCCTGCGCGCGCCGCCGCGACCGCGGATCACGCCGAGCGTGCGGTCCCAGACGATGCGCGGGCGCAGCTCGGCGAACTCGT
>JAICPI010000064.1 GCA_025929895.1 Thermoleophilia bacterium | reverse complement strand
GTACGGAGCGCGAGCACGCGTCTCGTGGGCGCTCCGCCCGGATCGAGGCGTTCCGGCAGCCGCAGCTCGACATCGAGCCAGGGGCAAGCGTCCGAAGCCGCAAGCGTCAGCTCGAGCTCGACCCCCGCGCCCTCGATGACGCGATCGGCCGAGACGCGGACGGTCGCTTCGGGCAGCCGAGGCGGCCGCGCCGCGAGCCCGTAGAGCAGCGGAACCAGGAAACCGGACCCGACCGCGACCAGCGCCGGCTGTGCGGTCGCGAGGCCGGCGAGGAGCCCGGCCGAAGCGACGAGGAACCAGAAGCCGGCCCGCTGCTCGAACGTCACGACGACTCGTCCAGGACCGGCACCGGAACCGACGCGACCGCCGCCCGCACCGCTTCGGCCGGATCGATCCGCTGCACCCAGAGCTCCGGCGCCAGCGTGAGCCTGTGCGCGAGGGCGGGGATCGATACCGCCTTCACGTCGTCCGGCGTGACGAAGTCGCGACCGAGATACGCGGCGCGGGCGCGGGCCACTTTCATCAGCGCGAGCGAGCCCCTCGGCGAGGCCCCCACCGCCAGCTGCGGCGAGTCCCTCGTCGCGCGCGCGATCGCGACCGCGTACTCGGCGAGCGGCGGCGCGACGTACACCTCCTCGATCGCCGCCTGCATCGCCCGCAGCGTTTGCCGATCGCAAACGGGCTCCAGCTCGATTCGCTCTTTCCGTCGACGGGCGCGTCCGAGGAGGATGTCGCGCTCCGCATCCTCCGACGGGTAGCCGATCGTGATGCGGACGAGAAAACGGTCGAGCTGCGCCTCCGGCAGCGGGTACGTCCCCTCGTACTCGATCGGGTTCTGCGTCGCGAGGACGAGAAAGGGGGACCCGAGCTGCCGCGTCGTGTTCTCGAGCGTTACCTGGCGTTCTTCCATCCCCTCGAGCAACGCGGCCTGCGTCTTTCCCGGCGCGCGGTTGATCTCGTCGGCGAGCAAGATGTTCGTGAAGATCGGCCCGGGCTCGAACGTGAAGCTGCCGCTGGAGCGGTCATAGACGGAAGCCCCGGTGATGTCGCTCGGGATCAGGTCCGGCGTGAACTGAATCCGGGCGAAGTCCATCGCGCACACCTGCGCGAACGAGCGGGCGAGCAGGGTCTTGCCGAGCCCTGGGAGATCCTCGATCAGGACGTGACCGTCGGAGAGCAGGGCGAACAACACCAGCTCGATCGCTTCTCGCTTGCCGACGATCGCCTGCTCCACGGCGTCGGCCACCGCCACCGCCAGCTCCTGGACGGCAACGCCTGCCGTTGCCCGGTCGGTCACAGTTGCTCCAGGTGCGCGATCGCCGTCCGCAGGTCGTCGTCGGCGAGACCCCCGCCGATGCGGTACGCAGCCGACGGACGGTCAGGACGGACGATCTCCCACAGCACGTCGCCGAGGAGCTCCTGCGCGCGCTGGGGCGCGAGCGCCATGTCGACGCCGCGGCGACCGAGGCGTGCGGCGACGATCGGAACGAGCAGTGGCCGAAGAGACCGGTCGACGCCGATCTCCGATTGCTCGCTCTCCCGCAAGACGCTCGCGATCTGGCGCAGCCGCGACGGCAGCTCGTTTTCCGGCGCACGCGGCCTTGGCGGTTGCCTCCGCGTGGGTCGAAGCCGCACCGCGCCCGTGCCGGCAAGCACGGCGGCGAGCGCTAGCGCGGAGGCGAGCGCGACCGTATCGCCCTGCCCGAAGACGAGACCCAAGCCCGTCGCCGCGACGCAAAGGGCGGTGACGACGAGCAGCGGGCGGCGGGCGTTCACCGCGACACCAGCTCCGCCTCGACCCGCCGCACCGACGCGATCGCGCGCCGGCGATCGGCCTCGTCCATCGGGTGATCGCTGAACCGGGCGATCTCGAGGAGGCCGGTGAGATCGGATGCCGCTGCAGCGCTCGCGCCGAGCACCCGAAGAAGGCGGACGGTGAACTCGGTCGGGGTCTCGTTCGGCGCTCGCGAGAGCTCGATCTCGCCGAGCGACTCCTCCATCCGCGCGTAGGCGCGCTGGACGGCAATCCGCGGGTCCCGCTCGGACTCGAGGTCTCCGAGCGACCGCCTGAGGTCGGAACCGACCCGCGCCGCCGCATCGGGAACAACCGCCCGACGTTCGCGCCGCGCGCGCCGACTGCGGACGAAGACTGCCGCCGGCGTGAGCAGGAGCAGCGTGGCCGCCGAGCCGACGACGAGCCACGTCAGCCCGATCGAAGTCACGCGTTCCGCCGGCGCGGAACTGCTCGCCTGGCCGCGGGGCACGGCGTCCCCGCGTGTGGCGCCGGGCGGCGTCGTGGCATCTGGAACCAGGAACGGCGTGGCGAGGAGCAGGAACAAGCCGATCGCTCCACTGACGATCGCAGCGGTCTTTCCGGCCGCCGAGAGCGACGCCCCGAGCTCCTCGAAGTCTCTCCCACCGAGCCGTCGCCTCCGTCGCCGGCGCTTTTCCACCGAGGGCGTCCCGACCCAGACGAGGAGCAGCGCTGCAATGACGAGCGCGCCCGCGGCGGCGGCAAGACCGCGGACGACGCCGACCGGGACGTCCTGCCGGCCGCCGGCATGCCATGGTGACCCGCCGCTGGCCAGCGCGACGAGTGACACCAGCAGGAGCGCCACCACGGTGGCGGCGATCGCTCGGACGTCGCTCAGAGGTCTGAGTGGCACGGCGAGATCATCGTCGATTCGCTTTGCGGAATTCGAGTGCCCACTGAAATCACTGCTCGGTCTTCACTCGGTGTCGATCCCGCGCCGGCTGTCCGCGCGAACGAGTATCGGACAAGATGGGACCGGTTTGGTGAGCGAGAGGCGGCTCAGAGTCGGACTCGTCATGGAGCCCGTAGGCATCGACAACCCGTACAACCACGGGGCCTACCTCGGGCTCGAGCGGGCCGTGCGAGAGCTAGGGATCAGAGGGCGAGTCCTGACACCGGCCCCGAAGGAAGGCTACGCCCCGAGCCTCTCACTCCTCGCGCGACAGAAGTACGACCTCGTCATCGGAACAGGAGTCTTTGCGGCCCCCGCGATCGACAGGGTCGCCACTCGGTTCCCTGAAACGAGGTTCGCCATCATCGACGTCGCCCACCACGATCTGGCGCATCGCCCGAAGAACGTCCTCGGCATCGCCTTCAGGGAAGAGCAAGCCGGGTATCTCGCCGGCCACCTGGCTGCGCTCGTGCTGACGCTCTCTCCCGGGGAGGAGGTGATCAGCTCGGTCGGCGGCCAGCGGGTGCCGTCCGTGGAGCGGTGGATCACGGGCTACCAGGCAGGGGCGCGAGGAGCCAATCCTCGCGTCGCGACGTTGAACGGCTACACCGATGACTTCCTCGACCCCGCGAAGGGTCGGTCTGTCGCCCTGAGCCAGATCGCGAAGGGCTCCCGCGTCGTGTTCCAGGTCGCCGCCGCCTGCGGACTCGGGGCGCTAGAGGCGGCAAGAGAGCGCGATATCTGGGGGATCGGAGTCGATGTCGACCAGACCCACCTCGGCCCCCACATCCTGACGAGCGCGGTGAAGAGGCTGGACGTGGCCGTGTTCGGTGCGATCGCAGAGCTCGCGCGCGGGATGCTGGAGACCGGTCGCACGTCCCACTTCTCGCTCCGGAACGGCGGTGTCGGCCTCGGCACGATCAGCGCGGGGGTGCCTCCCTCGCTCAAGGCAGAGATCGAGGACGTCACGGCCGAGATCGTCGCCGGAAGGATCCCGATCGCGAGCTCGGTCACATAGCGCTCTCCCTCTGAATCGAAACCCAGACGGTGCCGTCCAGAGAGGCTACGTCTGTCGGTGCGTGGCCGACCGGAACGACGCCTGCCACCCGGCCGTCCTGAGCATCGATCTGGACAACGGTGCCGTCGGCGTTGTTGGCCGCGAACACCACCCCATCGGTCGCGCACAGGCCCACCAGTCCTCTGCCAACCGTGGTCGTCTGGCCCACCGTCGCCGTGTCCGGGTCGATCCGCCAGACCTGTCCTCGCGAGTCAGAGACCCAGACAGCGTGCGTGCCGGCGGTCAACGCGACCGGGTCCCCGATCGGAACCTCGGCCGTGGCTGTGTTCGTGCGCGGCTCGATGCGCAGGGCCCGCTCGGCGGTCGTCACCACCCAGAGCGCGTCCCGGGTAAGCGCCACGGCGACCGGCACATGGCCGACGTCGATGATCGCGGAGAGCTCGTTCGTCGTCGCGTCGATGCGGAGCACATGGTGAGGACCGGCAGCGATCCAGACGGACTCATCATCGGCGTCGACCGCGTAGGTCGGGTTCCAAACGAGTTCGTTCGAGCCCCTCAAGTCGATCGTCTCGACGACGGCGTCAGCGCCGGGATCGATGCGCGAGACCGTACCGTCGCTTCCGTTCGCCACCCAGACTGCATCGCTTGCGACGGCGAGGTCTACCGCCGGTGCTCCGATTCCGATCGTCCTGGCGAGCTCGTGGCGAGACCGATCGATCCGAGAGACCGTTCCATCATCCGCGTTCGCGACCCAGACCGAGCCGTGCCCGATCGCAACGGCGACAGGCCTTCGGCCCACGAGCACGTGGCGCTCGACCCGGGAGCGCTGCAGGTCGATCACCGCGACCGAGTCGGGAGGAACGGGCGCCTCGGTAGGTGACGACGCTCGGCGACGCTGTGAGACAGAGGGTCGTTCGATCCCGGCGACGACCGGCGACTCGAGCGAGGGATCGTGGTTGAGGATGGCTTTCTCGAGGCGTTGGAGCTCATCGTCCGGCTCGAGCCCGAGCTCCTCGTCCAGCATCCGCCGGCCCGTGCGGTAGACCTCGAGTGCTTCTGCCTGGCGGCCGCAGCGATAGAGGGCCAGCATCAGCTGCCCGCGCAGGCGCTCCCGCAGCGGCTGCTCGCGCACGAGCCCCTCGAGCTCGGGGACGAGCTCCGCGTGGCTCCCCAGCGCCAGCTCGGCCTCGATCCGCTGCTCGACCGCGGCCAGCCGCTGCTCTTCCAGCCGCGCTCGCTCGGCGCGGGCGAAGGAGTCACCCAGCTCGGCCAGAGGGCGTCCACGCCACAGCGCCAGCCCTTCCCGGAGCAGCCGGGCGGCCTCGGCGGGCTCCTCCGAGCGCGTCGTCGCCACCAGCCACTCGAAGCGGTGGAGGTCGAGCTCGCCGTCGCCGACCCGGACGAGGTAGCCAGGAGGCCGTGTCAGGATCAGATCCCGGCCGAGCGCCTTGCGCAGCTGGGAGACGTACACCTGCAGCCCCGTCAGGGCGGTGGCGGGAGGTGAGGCACCCCAGAGCTCGTCGATGAGCCGGTCGCGGGAGACGACCTCGTTGGCGTGCAGCAGCAAGGAGGCGAGCAGGGCGCGCTGCTTCGAGCCGCCGAGCGGGACCGGGTGGCCGTTCTCCAGTACCTCGAGCGGCCCGAGGATCCGAAACTCCATCCGACTCCCGGCCTTTCTTTAGCGGCCCTCTACGTCCTCACTAGCCCCCTTTTAGCCGCTTCGGCTCTTGTGTGCAAAGACCGCATGGGGCGGTCGCCGAACGAAGGAGGAAGAAGTGAACAGCTCGCAGACCACGTCGAGGATCGGCGCCGTCCTCGGCACCATCGTCGCGATCGTCGTTGTCGCCGGCTCCGCACAGGCGGCGACGTCGACGCCCGCGGGGATGAGCCAGCCCGAGTCCCGGGCGCTGATCATCCGCAGCGAGGGGCTGAACAAGCTTCACGGGAAGGCGGTCACACGCCTCTCGCCGCGCGTGTTCGAGGAGCTCGACCAGGCAGGCGCGCACGGAGTGGCGCCGCACGGGTTTCCCGCGCTCGTCGCTCGCAGTGAGGCGCTCAACCGCCAATACGGGCTCGACCGGAGGGGTCAGCCGACGACGGCCGTGGAGCAGCCCACCGGCTCCGGCAACGGCTTCGACTGGGGTGACTTGGGCGTCGGAGGTGCCGCAACGCTGGGGCTCGTCCTGCTCAGCGGAGGGCTCCTTGCAGGCGCCTACTTCGGGCGCAAGACGGGCGTGCGTCCCCGCCCGGTCACGTAGCACCGAAAAGCGTCCGGCCGGGGCGCGTTTCCTTGTTGCCGCCCCGGCCGGTCATGGGCGCCGGAGACCGAGGCTCGTACCCTAAGAGCCACCCCCGAGCAGAGGAGGTCGGACGTGCCGGAGTTCGAGTACAAGACCGAGGTGCTGACGTCGATGGTCGGACGCGACAAGGTGCGCATCGACGACCTCGACGACGTGCTGGAGCAGCACGGCAAGGAGGGCTGGGAGCTGGCGTCGCTGGCGCTCGACGCGAACCTCCAGGGCTCGAAGGACGGCCACCTGCTCGTCTTCAAGCGCGCGAAGTGAGCGCGCCCTAGCTGCTCGCCGCGACCAGCCCCGGCCCGAGGCGTGCGAAGGCGACGTCGTAGTCGTCGATGCTCTGGATCCGCACGCCTGCGACCGACAGGATCCGCTCGCGGAACTGCGAGCGCACGACGTTGTGCTGTTCGGCTGCCTCGCGGCTCTCCCAGAAGGAGAGACCGATCGCCCGCTGCTCGCCCGCGAGCATGATGAAGCCCTCGAAGCCGTCGGCGTCGCTGAGCCAGCGCTCCAGCTCCTCCGCCACGATCGCCGCGTTCTCGATCGGCTCGCCGGTCGTGTCGGCGGTGGTCAACGTCACGTACATGGTCCTCCTCTCGGCGGGTGGGCTACGCCCCCAGCCACTCCTCGCGGTAGCGGGTCGGTTCGCGTCTCGGGACCGGGGCGTACGCCACGTTCGCTTCCGTCGTCTCCTCCTCGACCCCGGCGCGGTGCCGGCGAGCCACCTCGTCGACCGTGTACCCGCCCCAGTCCGGGTCGTGCTCGTGCTCGCGCGCGCCGACCGCGATCACGACGCACGGCCCGGAGCCCGCGCCGACGATCGTGTGCTTCGTCCGCGACGGGCAGTGGAAGAAGTCCCACTGCCGCAGCGGGCGCTCCTCGCCCTCGACGATCAGGAGCGCCTCGCCGGAGACGACCAGGAAGTCCTCCTGGTCGAGCTCCCAGTGGTACATCGACATCGGCTCGCCCGGCCCGAGCACGAAGAGATTCACGCCGAGCTGCGGGTAGTCGACGTCGCCCTCGGTGTCGCAGAACGCGCCTCGGCCCTGCGCGTACCGCCAGCGCACCTCGCGAGCGTTGACGACGTACCACCCCTCGCTCTTGGCGACCAGCCCGTGCTCGGTCTGCTCGAGCGACGCCTCGGGGACCACTACGCGACCGCGGCGCCCTGCACCTGCGCGATGTACCCGCGCACGTCCGAGGCAGGCTCGCTGTACGCCTCTCCGAGCGCCGACTCCACGCGCTCGATGTAGTCCTTCGCCCAGCCGGGGAGCGGCGTGTCCGCGACGGCGAGGAACTCGAGCGTGGCCGCGAGCCGGATGTCCGCGATCGTCGGCGAGTCGCCGCCGCCGATGAAGCCCTTGTCGGTCCCGTAGAACTTCGGGTAGACGTCCAGCCTCGCCGGAAGCGCTTGCTCCGCCGCCTTGCGGGCGGTCTCCTTGTCCTCGTCGGAGGCCTCGGAGGTCGCGACCTCTCCCGGGTAGCCCGCAAAGCTCAGGCGCGGGTACGTCGCCCGTGCGACGAGCGGATAGAGGATCGAGAGCGTGAAGAAGTTCGCGCCGTCGACCATCGCGCGCCTGCCGAGATCGGTCGGGTAGAGGTCGTCACGGCCCTCGCGGCTCGCGAGGTACATCATGATCGCGCAGCTCTCGCCGAGGATGCCCTTGGGGAGCTCGTCGGTCTCGATCGTCGGCGTCAGCCCTGCCGGGTACTTCGAGAGGTACTCGTCGGCCTGCGTCTGCCCCCAGACGTTCTCCTCCTCGTGGGGAAGCCCGGCGGCGCGGACGAAGACGCGCACGGACATGTTGTTGACGCTGGGCGGGAGCATGTTGAGCTTCAGTGCCATGGAGGAACCTCCCCGGGTCGTTTGGCTCTCGGCAGCATAAATCGCGGGAAACGCCGGTGAAAACCCGCTCGACCGGGGTTACGCGTACCTTGTAGGAACGGATCCCGAGGAAAAAGGAGCCCATGGCGACCAAGCGACAGACCACGATGGCCAAGCTTCAGCGCGAGCGGAAGGTGCAGGAGAAGCGCGAGCGCAAGCGCGAGAAGAAGGCAGCGGTGGCGGCGGCCAAGGCCGCCGGCACGTACGACTCGGAAATCGGCCTTCAGCCGGCCGAGCCCGAAGAAGCGACTCCCGCCGACTGACTCCCGCGGCGCGCTTGTTCGACGCGCCCGACCGTCATAGGATCGGCCCGATGCGAGCGCTGCGGCCGCTGGTACTCGGATGCGCCATCGCGCTGAGCGGCTTCGGTTGCGGCTCGGACGATGGCGAGGACGCGGCGGCGCCGGCGACCGAGGCGACGACGTCCGCGCAGTCCGAACGCTGCACGCCGGTTTCGTCCGACTTCATGACTCCGCTCGGCAACGGGATGAACGACATGGAGGTTCGAGCGAGGAACGGCCAGGCCGTCGAGTCCGGGGATCACGACGGCATCTACTTCGTCTCGGCCGAGCTCTACGACGGCGGCGTCGAGGAGGGCACGATCGGAACCTGGGCGACGACGAGCCTCGGCGGCGCCGAGGCGATCTGGACGGTCGACGACGTCTCCAAGCAGTACTCGGCGCTCAGGGACGGCACCGAGGTCGCCGACCTCGCCATGAGCGACGACGGCGCCCAGGAATCGCGCGACTGCGTCGCCGGCTGAAGCTCAGCCGCGCGGGCCGGTCCAGGCGTTCGGGTCGAAGCCGTAGCGGTCGATCGAGTCCGGCGAGTCGGGCGGCGCCCCGCGCTGGTCGCACTCCCAGACGCGCTCGCGCTCGGAGCCACGCACGCGCACGATCTCGAGCACGTCCGGTGACTTGGCGGCGAGGTACTCGAACGCGAAGTCGGTCGCCTCGAGGAAGCTGTCCGTCGTGAAGCGCGGCTTGCGCCCGTGCTCCTTGACCTCGTAGACGGCGTCGTCCGCGAAGCGCGACGCGACCGCGGTCGCCCCGTCGGCGACCTGCATCCCGTGCTGCGCTCCCAGCGCCGCGGCGAGGTCCAGCATCGACACGCCGTAGTCGCCGACGAGGATGTCGCCGAGACGGCGCCCGCTCCGCCGCTGCGCCTCGAGCGCGTCGTCGAGTTGCGCCTGCGTGATCACCTCGCGCATGACGAGCATGCGGCCGAGCGGCTGGTAGGGCTCCGCCGGCGCGGGTGCTGTCGCGGTCGCTTCGGCGGAGAGCGCGACGCCGTACTGCGCCGCGAGTGCGCCCGTGAGCTGCGCACCGGACAGCGCACCGCGGGAGACGAGGACCTCTCCGAGGCGACGGCCGGTCGCACGCTGCTCCGCGAGGGCGTCCTCGAGCTCGACGGGCAGGATCAGCCCGCGCTCGACCAGCAGCTCGCCGAGCAGCAGCGAGGGGAACGTGAACCGCATGAGCTTCGTTATCGGCATGCGCCTGCCGTTGCTCAAGAGGACAACCGCTGTTTGATTTCAGGGCCCGGCGAAGTCGAGCACGAGGCGAGCCGGGCCCTCGAGCGTCGACACCGCGAACGGCGTGCGGCCGTCGACTCCGATCGCCCAGGTGAGCACCGCCTCGAAGTCGCCCGTGCGCACGACCTCGCGCACCGTCGTCGCGCCCGCCTCCGCGCCCGAGAGCCGCCGCGGCCCCGTGTACACGAGCTCGCCCTCCGGCACGCTCAGGTCGAATCCCGACGCCGGCTCCATCCGCACGACGAGGAACGCGCTGCCCTCGACCTCGACGGGACTGCCGGAGCCGTCCTCGGTGAGGGGCGGCTCGACGTACTCGATCCGGTAGCCGGGCAGCTCGTCGCGGAACTCGAAGACGACCCGGTCGAAGCCCTCGTTCCGCCCGATCTCGACCCGGGTCAGGAGCGCCGTCTCCGTCGCCGCGCTCGACTCCTCGACCGGCCCCGTCGTGGCGCCCTCCAGCGTCGTCGGCGCGGTCGTCGTCGGCGTGGTCGGCGTCGCCTCGTCGTCGTCCGACGCGCAGCCGGCCCCCACGAGCGCGAGTGCGGCAACCACGAGCAGGACGAGGCGGGCGGCGATGGCGAGAGCGTAGACCCTGGCGGGACGCGCTCAGGCGTCCGGGAGCGCCGCGAGCGGCGCCCTCGCCCGCGGAGCCGGCGCGCGACTCGCTGCGGCGGATGCGTCGACGACGTCGAAGCCGACCCCGCTGAAGACGATCGCGTCCCCGCGGTGGTGTCCGCTCGCGACCGCGAACCGATTCGCGCTCGTCCGCACGCCGTCGTACAGCGAGGCGGGGATCTCGAGGCGCTCGTAACACTCGGGGCGTCCGCATTCGCAGAGCACGTGGTAGACGAGGCCGGCCGTCCCGAAGGTCGCGTCGATCTCGCAGATCTTCGCATTCACCTCGCGAAAGAGGGCTCGCCGGCTCACGTCTGGAAGGTTCTACCAGGAGACAGACCTTTCTGTCCACTCTGGTAGGGTCTCCCCATGGCTGAGCTCGCCCTGCGCCGCCCGGCTCGGCAGCGCATTCTCGACACCGCCTACGAGCTCTTCTCGCGCCGCGGCATCCGCGGCGTCGGCATCGACGAGGTGATCGAGCGCGCGGGGGTCGCGAAGGCGACCCTCTACCGCCACTTCCCGTCGAAGGACCACCTCGCGATCGCCTTCCTCCAGGAGCGCGAACAGCTCTGGACGCTCGGCTGGGTCGAGGCCGAGGCGCGCAGGCGTGGCGCGACGCCCGAGGAGCAGCTGCTCGCGATCTTCGACCTCTTCGACGAGTGGTTCCATCGCGACGACTTCGAGGCGTGCTCGTTCATCAACGTGCTGCTCGAGCTGAACAGCCGCACGCATCCGGTCGGGAGCGCGTGCGTCGAGCACCTGGAGAACATCCGCGCCGTTCTGCGCACGCTCGCCGAGGAGGCCGGCATCGAGGACACGGACGGGTTCGCGCGGACGTTCCACATCCTGATGAAGGGCTCGATCGTCTCCGCGGCCGAGGGCGACGCGGACGCGGCGAAGCGCGCGCAGGCCGTCGCGCGGCTCGTGCTCGAGCAGTTCCGTTCCGCGCGCTAGAGGCGGCCGCGGAAGAGGAACACCAACAGCAGCAAGAGCAGGAGCAGGAAGAGCAGGTTGTCGATGAAGATCCCGCCGGCGAGGGCGAGGATCAGGATGATCACGATGATGAGAACGAGCATGGGCGCAGAGCCTAACGCGTGGAGCGGCGATACGCTCCGGGAGCGTGGACCGGAAGCGTCGCAGCGTGGAGAAACGGGCCGAGCGCGAGCGTGCGGCCGGGCTCGACCCCGACGACGACGCAGCGCGCTGGCTCGACGAGCACGACCCGAAGCCTCCGCCCCCGACGCCGAAGTCGGCGCACAAGTCGAAGCTGCTCCACCGCTGGCGGCAGCAGAGCCGCTGAGGCCGGGCGGCTACGCGCGCACGAGCGGCTTGTACTTGATCCGGTGCGGCTCGAGCGCCTCGGCGCCCTGCGTCTCCTTGACCCACTCGGCGTAGTCGCCCCAGCCGCCCTCGAACCACGTCACCTGCGAGTCGCCGTCGAAGTGGAGGATGTGCGTCGCGATCCGGTCGAGGAACCAGCGGTCGTGCGAGATGACCACGGCGCAGCCGGCGAAGTCGAGCAGCGCCTCCTCGAGCGCCCGCAGCGTGTCCACGTCGAGGTCGTTCGTCGGCTCGTCGAGGAGGAGGACGTTGCCGCCGCTCGCGAGCACCTTCGCCAGGTGCACGCGGTTTCGCTCGCCGCCGCTCAGGTCGCCGACGCGCTTCTGCTGGTCGCCGCCCTTGAAGTTGAACCAGCTCACGTACTGCCGGGAGTTGACCTCGCGCTTGCCGAGCTCGATCAGGTCGTGCCCGCCGCTGATCTCCTTCCACACGCTGGCCTTCGGGTCGAGCGACTCCCGCGACTGGTCGACGTAGGCGAGCTGAACCGTGTCGCCGACGCGCAGGGTGCCTGCGTCGGCCGACTCCTCCCCCGTGATCATCCGGAAGAGCGTCGTCTTGCCCGCCCCGTTCGGCCCCGTCACGCCGACGATGCCCGCGGGCGGGAGCGAGAAGGTGAGGTCCTCGAACAGCAGCCGGTCGCCGAACCCCTTCGCAACCCCGTCGGCCTCGATCACGACGTCGCCGAGGCGCGGTCCGGGAGGGATGTGGATCTCGACCTTGTCGAGCTTCACGTTCTGCTCCTCCGCGAGGAGCTTTTCGTACGCGCCGAGCCGCGCCTTCGACTTCGCGTGACGCGCCTTGGGGCTCGCGCGCACCCACTCGAGCTCGCGCGCGAGCGTGCGCTGCCGCGCCGAGGCCTGCTTCTCCTCGATGGCGAGCCTCGCCTGCTTCTGCTCGAGCCAGGACGAGTAGTTGCCCTCGAACGGGATTCCCTTGCCGCGGTCGAGCTCGAGGATCCAGCCCGCAACGTTGTCGAGGAAGTAGCGATCGAGCGTGACGGCGACGACCGTGCCCTTGTACTCGGCCAGGAAGCGCTCGAGCCACCAGACGGATTCC
>JAICPI010000019.1 GCA_025929895.1 Thermoleophilia bacterium | reverse complement strand
CGAGACGCGTCGCCGCTTCGCGCGGCAGCGCGGGTACGAGGCCGCCGCCGCGGCCGCCCTCGGCGCGAGCAGGGGTCTGCACGGAGCCTGCCACTCGCACTCCCCGGCGCTCCCGGTCGTGCCTCCGTCGGCGAGCTGCGCCGCCTCGTACCCGGACGTCTGCATCCCGCCCCCGCCGCCCGACCTCGACTGCGGCCAGATCGGCCAACGCCGCTTCCGGGTCGTCCACACGGTCGCGAGCCCCGATCCCCACGGCTTCGACGGGGACCGGGACGGGATCGGCTGCGAGGGCTAGCAGGCGCGTAAGGAACGGGCCGTCACCGGGTTCTCCTCGCACCAGGCGGAAAACGGATCCGCCGCCACGCGAAAGGAGCACCACGATGACCCGTATCTCCACCCTCCTCAGGTCGATCGGCGCCGCGCTCTTGGCGACGCTCTCGCTGGCGACCGCCACGGCCTCGGCCGACCCCGGCTACTCGGCCGGCTCGGGCTGCGCCGTTCAGTGCATCTCGAAGGCCGCGGTCACGGTCACCGCCTCGAGCGCCAAGGTCGTGCTGAAGACGATGGTCCTCGCGCACCTGAAGGTGCACGTGACCCCGCAGGGCGCCCAGGGATCGCTCGGCGGCCTCGCGCTGAACCAGACGCGGACGGTCTCGATCTCGGCGTTCGCGCCGCTCAAGATCGCCCGCTTCCAGAACCTCGAGCCGGACACGACCTATTCGATCGTCGTGTGGGCGACCGACCTCCAGGGAAGGAAGGCGTCGCAGAAGGGCACGTTCAAGACGAAGCCCGTGCAGACGACCGGCCAGGCCGGCGGGATCGGGGGCCTCAGCTCGGGCGCCGGCTGTGCCGCTGAGTGCATCCAGAAGGCGCTCTTCACGCAGTCGAAGCCGGCGGCCACGATCGCGAATGCCGAGTTCCGCACCGCGGTGGACGCGCGGATCCACGTCTCGCTCGCGCGTGACGCCGCCGGCAACCACGTCGTCTCGACGCAGCAGAGCCCCGGCTACGTGCGGAGCTGGCAGACGCAGTTCGGCGGGCTCGACTACGGGCGCCGCTACCACGTCGTCGTCCGCGCCACCGACCGCGAGGGCCGGCAGTCGATCCGGCAAGGCACCTTCAAGACGGTGCAGGCGAGCGTGCTCGTGACCATCCACAAGCTCAAGGTCCTGAGCGACGGCGACAAGCACGGCAAGGGCGAGCTCCGCTTCGGGTACTGGGGCGGCGGGCAGCCGCTCGGCGCCCAGGGGTTCCAGAAGATCAAATCCGGCTCGACCGTGAACGCGAAGCTGAACGGCGCAGGACGGCCCGGCGTCTACCACCGCACCTCGGCCAACGGGAACCCGGAGCTCCGGATCTTCGTCAACGCCCAGGAGTGCGACACCGTGCTGATGAAGAACTGCCCCGTCGAGGCGAGCCCGCCGGAGGCGATCCACGACGCGCGGGCCGGCGGCGTGTACAAGCTCACGCAGCTGCTCGGCGGCGGCGCCCTCCCCGGCTGGTACGGCACGGGCGTGCAGCAGCCGGCCGGGCACGACGCCTACGTCGTCTTCTCGACCACGCAGCACTACGTCAAGTTCCTCGTCCTCGCGACCGTCGACGTCGACGTCGACTGGCCCTAGGAGGTGCGGGATGAACGAGCTCGACACGACGATCAGCGTCGACGAAGCGTGGGTCGCGGACTGGGCCGCCGAGGGGATCGCCGCGATCGAGCGGTCGCTCGCGAACCACGCAGCCTTCGCCGAGTATCTCGCGTCGCGCACCGTCCTAGACTCTGACGATGGCGACGGTCGCCCGAGCGCCTGACACCGAGCTCCTCCTCCTCCTCCGCGCGCGCGAGCGCGAGGCGTGGGAGGAGCTCTACGGCGTCTACCAGCCGCGGCTCCGCGCGTTCGCGTACCGGCTGGCCGGCAACGTGCACGACGCGGAGGATCTCGTGCAGGAGACGTTCGTCCGCGCCGTGCCGCGACTCGACAAGCTCGACCCGGACACCGCCGACGTCGGGGCCTACCTCTTCACCACGCTGCGGAACCTGTTCCTCAAGCAGGTCGAGCGCGGGAAGCGCCAGCGCCCGGTGGCAGAGGTGCCGGAGCCGTCGGCACCGATGCCGATCGAGGACGACCCCGAGCGCCGGACGCTGCTGACGCGCCAGCAGGAGGAGGTCCGCGTCGCGAACGCCCGGCTCCAGCCTCGCCAGCGGCTCGTCCTGGCGCTCCGCGAGCTCGAGGACCGTTCGTACGCCGAGATCGGCGAGCTCGTGGGGATGAAGGAGAACGCCGTCGCGCAGTTGATCTTCCGCGCGCGGGAGAGCCTGCGCACAGAGCTGCGGCTCGCGCAGGTCGACCCCGAGCGGCTTCCCGAAGAGTGCCGCCGATTCCTCCCGGAGCTGGCGGCGCACCTCGACGGACAACTCAAGGGCATGCGCCGCGACGAGACGCTTGCGCACCTCGAGGGCTGCGAACGCTGCCAGTCCGCCCTCGCGGAGATGCAGGAGGCCTCACGCCGCTACCGCAGCCTGCTCCCGTTCCTGCTCGAGGCGGACGAGGCGCGCGCCGCCGTCGAGCAGCGACTGGACGAGGTCGGCTACTGGACCCGCACCGGGCGGTTCGCGCGACGGTCGCTCGCGATCGTCGCCGCGGCAGCCGTCGCGCTCCTCACCGGCGGCGGGGTCGCGATCGGCGTGCTCGCCCGCGGCGGCGGAGACGAGCCGAGGCCGGCGGCGCGAGGTCCCGGCGCCGCGACGACGGTCGAGGCGACGGATCCGGCGGCGACCGTGGCCGAGTCGCTTCCGGTGACGACGACCGCGAAGGCCGGGCAGCCCCCGCCGAAGCAGAAGGCGAAGAAGCAACAGGCAACCGAGATTGCCAAGACGACGACCGCAGTCGAGCCGCAGGAGGCGAAGCCCGGGCCCGAGCAGGCGCTGTCACCGATCCTGGCAACGCCGAAGCCGAAGCCGCCGAAGCCGCCGCCGGCCACGACCCCGCCCGCTGTGCCGCAGCCGCCACCCGACACCAGGGCGCCGAAGGTGCGGATCGACTCGGCGCCGGCCGCGAGCACGAGCGAGACGAGCGCGAGCTTCTCGTTCTCGGCGAACGAGGACGGCGTGACGTTCAGGTGCTCCCTGGACGGCGGTCCCGAGGCCGCGTGCACGAGCCCTGCGTCGTACGGGTCGCTCGCGGTCGGGTCGCACACTTTCGCGGTGCGAGCGACGGATCGGGCCGGGAACACGAGCGGCGCGGCGACGCACGGCTGGAGCGTCTTCGAGCTCCTGCCCGACCTTTACGTCGCTGCGTTCGTGAGGAACACGATCACGGTCGCGAACCGCGGGGCTGCGACCGCGGGCCCGTCGACGTTGACGATCACGCTGGTGGGCACGTTCGCCGTCCCGAGCCTCGCGCCCGGCGCAGCGGCGACGTTCTCGTGGTCGACGTGCCGGGTCGGCGTGTACTCCGCGATCGTCGATCGCACGAACGCGGTCCGCGAGTCTGACGAGGCGAACAACACGGCCTCGCGCCGAAACGCCTGCACGTAGCTCAGCCCGGCACGTACTCGATGCGGGTCGAGCCGACGATCCCCGCCGGCACGATCGCGAGCGAGCAGATGGCCGTGACCGCGGCCGGGACCGACGGGCGCCAGATCTCCTCGGGCTGGAGCGTGCGCTCGACCGTCCGGCCGCCGGTCTCGAGGCGCACGTAGACGGGCGAGCCTTTCGCGATGAGGGTCAGCTCGAAGCTGCCGCCCGAGCAGTCGAACGCGGTCATCGTCGCAGGGCCGTAGATGTCGCCGCTGCCCTGCACGCCCTCGATCATCGAGCGCATTCGCAACGGCGGCGACGCGCGCCAGAGCCCGAGGCCGTGGTGGGCGAGGCCGAACTGCTCCACGGTCGCGACGGCGTCGCCGGCGATCGCGAACTGCGTCGGCGCGAGCACGAAGCCGCCCTCGACCTCGTCGCCGAGCCGGCCGAACGGAAACGGGTCGACAGCGCGCTGCGGCACCGGCCCCGGGATCCGGCGTGCGTCGCCGAGCCGGTACACGCGGTCGAGCTCGCGGTTCCAGAAGATGTACGCCCAGACGGCGTTCCAGTTCGGCTCGCCGTCGTACAGGTACGTCACCGGCTCGTCGGCGGCCTCGTCGACCCACTGCGGGTCGGCCGTGCCGAAGAACTTCCGCTCCTGCTCGCGCGCCTGATCGGCGACGTAGCGCGAGACGGTCACCGATGTGGCCGCGAGCACGACGCCGAGCGCGACCGGCAGCAGCCAGAGGAGCTGCCTCGGGAGCACCACGAACGCGACGACCGAGACCGCCACGAACGTGCCGACGACGAGGTCGAAGTCGCCGAGCTGCCAGATCGGGATCAGCGAGAACGCGTCGGGCAGCGCCGCTGGGTGCACGAGCTTCCCGAGCGGGAGGAAGAGCAGCACGATCGCCGCGGCCCCGATCCCGACCGCGCCGGCCGCGAGCCGCGGCCGCGGCGCGCCCCGGTCGAGCCACAGGCAGAGGCCGAGGAAGAAGAGCGGCACGAGCCCGAGCAGATGACGCTCCGCGAGGCGGCCGACGTAACGGGACGCGAAGAGGCCGACCTCGGCGACGAGGCCCGCGCTGAACGCGATCGTGACCGCGAGGTACGCGCGCAGCTCTGCGGACCGTTCGGGGCGCAGCGCGAGCAGCGCGACCGCGCACGCAGGGACGATGCCGACGAGCAGCAGCAGGTCGGCGGCGTGGTAGGCGATGTAGCGCGCCGCGGACGAGAGCGAGTACGTCGTGCTCTCGGTCGGCTCGTACGCACCGAAGCCGAGCGTGAGGACCACCGCCGCGACGACGCCGAGCGCGAGCAGCGAGGGCCACAGCCTCACGAGCGCGGCGGCTCGTCGATCGACCGCGGCGTAGAGGACCGCCGCGAGCACGATCGCGGGGACGAGGACGATCCCCTGCAGCCGCGTGAGGACGGCGACGACCACGAGCGCGACGACGATCCCCTGCGCGGCGAGCGTCGGCGAGACGAGCGCGCGCCACGCGGCCCAGGCCGTGAGCACCAGCACGGGGTAGAAGACCGTCTCCGTCATCAGCAGGCCGGTGTACGCCAGCCCGGGGATCGCGACGGTGAGCGCCGAGGCGGCGAGCGCCCAGCGCTCCGACATCAGGCGGCGGCCCCAGAGGAAGACGGGCACCGCCGCGAGCGACATCGCGAGCGCCTGGAGGACGCGTGCGACGTCGTAGCCGAAGCCGGTGTCGAAGACCGCGAGCGGCAGCCCGATCAGCGCCGGATGGACGAGCGAGTAGAAGGCCGTGTCCGCGCCCAGGATCGACATCCGGCCCGTCTCCCAGAGGGTGCGGCCGAGCTCCGCGTAGATCATCTCGTCGGCCGCGATCCACGGCGACGGCACCATCAGGCCGGCCCATGCGCGAACGACCGTCGACGCGGCGACGATGCCCGCGAGCGCGGCCCAGGCCGGAACCCTCGTCACGCGGGAGCGACGACGTCAGGCTCGACGTAGAGGAGGGTGGCGATCGGCACGGCGGTCCTCACCCTGCGCTCGGCCGCGTCGATCGCCGCGACGAGCTCGGGGACCCCGAGCGAGGGATCGAACTCGAGCTTCGCGGCGACGAGCAGCTCCTCCGGCCCGAGGTGCTGCGTGAGGATGTGGATCAGCCGTCGCACCTCCGGTCCGCCGGTCAGCGCGGACTCGATCTTCGCGAGCGTCGGCGCGTCGGCCGCCTCGCCGATCAGGAGGCTGTGCATCTCGAGCGCGAGCACGATCGCGACGAGCACGAGCAGGACGCCGATCGCGAGCGTGCCGACGCCGTCCCACACCGGGTTCCCCGTCAGGAGCGCGAGCGCGATCCCGGCAGTGGCGAAGACGAGGCCGATGAGCGCGGCGCTGTCCTCGAGCAGCAGCACAGGGAGCTCGGGGCTCCGCGAGGTGCGGATGAACTCGACCCAGCCCTTCCGGCCCTTGGCCGCGCGCGAGTTCTTCATCGCCGTGCGCAGCGCGTACGTCTCGAGCCCGATCGCGACGCCGAGGATGGCGAACGCGACGACCGGCGACGTCACGTCGTGCGGGTCGGAGACCTTGTGCCAGCCCTCGTAGATCGCGAACAGCCCGCCGACGGTGAAGAGGACGACGGCGACGACGAACGCGTAGAAGTAGCGGGAGCGGCCGTATCCGAACGGGTGCAGCGGGCTGGGCGGCCGCTGCGCGCGTCGGCCGCCCAGGAAGAGCAGTCCCTGGTTCCCGGAGTCCGCGACCGAGTGGATCGACTCCGCGAGCAGCGACGACGAGCCGGTGATCAGAAAGCCGACGAACTTCGCGACGGCGATCCCCGCGTTCGCGAGGAACGCGGCGAGGATCGCGCCGGTGCTCTCGTTCGGGCCCGCCACCTAGAGCCCCACGATGTCGTCCGGGCGCACGGGGACGCGCGTGAGCTCCCGGCCCGTCGCGTCCCGCAGCGCCGCGACGACGGCCGCGGTCGAGACGACGGTCGGCGGCTCGCCGACGCCCTTGACGCCGTACGGCGCCGACGGCTCCGGGTCCTCGATCAGCACCGACTCCACCGGCGGCATGTCGAGCGCGGTCGGGATCAGGTAGTCGGTGAAGCTCGCGTTCGTGATCAGCCCGCCCTGCGTCTGGATCTCCTCCATCAGCGCCAGCCCGAGGCCCTGCGCGGTCCCGCCCTCGATCTGACCCTCGACCGCCTGCGGGTTGACCGCGGCGCCGACGTCCTGCGCGGTCCCGATCCAGACGACGCGGGTGAGCCCGAGCTCGACGTCGACCTCGGCGACGACCCGCATCGCCGCGCACGCGAACGCCACGTGCGAGCGCTCGCCCGTCGTCTGTCCCGTCTCGGGGTCGAGGGGGCTCGTGCGCACGTGGCGGTAGATCCGCTCGACGTCGACCTCGCCCCCGGTCCGCTCGCGCTCCTCGAGCGCGGCGCGGCACGCGAGCTGCACGGCCCCCGCGGCCATCCACGTCATCCGGGAGGCCGACGCGGAGCCCGAGGAGTCGACCGACGCGGTCGTGTGCGGCGCCAGAACGACGTCGTCCGTGGCGAGCTCCGTGCGGGCGACCTGGAGGATTACGTTGGTCACGCCTTGGCCGACCTCCGCTGCGGCGCAGTGCACCTCGGCGCTCCCGTCCTCGCGCAGCCGGACGCGCGCGGCGCAGTAGTCGTCGAACCCCTCCGAGTACGCGATGTTCTTGAAGCCGACGGCGAAGCCGACCCCGCGCCGAACCCCTTCCCCACGCGTCGTGTTGCCGGCCCCGCCGGGGAGTCGGATCGCCTCGCGCGGCAGCGGCTCGAGCTCCGGGACCGGCAGCGCGGCCGCCCGCCTGATCACCTCGGCGACGGGGAGCGAGCCGTCGATGCGCTGGCCGGTCGGGAGCACGTCGCCGGGCGCGAGCGCGTTGCGCAGCCGCAGCTCGACCGGGTCGAGGCCGAGCGCGTCGGCGAGCTTGTCCATCTGCGCCTCCGACGCGAAGCACGTCTGCACCGCGCCGAACCCCCGCATCGCGCCGCACGGCGGGTTGTTCGAGTACACGCAGGTCGACTCGATCAGCGCGTTCGCCACGGCGTAGGGCCCGCACGCGAACGACGCGGCGTTCGAGGTCACCGCCGTCGAGCTCGACGCGTACGCGCCGCCGTCGAGCAGGATCCGCATGCGCACGGAGACGAGCCGGCCGTCGGCGTCGGCTCGATGCTCGGCCCAGATCCTGGCCGGGTGCCGGTGGACGTGCCCGACGAAGGACTCCTCGCGGTTGTAGACCATCTTCACGGGCCGCTCCGTGTGGAGCGCGAGCAGCGCGCTGTGGATCTGCATAGAGAGGTCCTCGCGGCCGCCGAACGCGCCGCCGACGCCCGCGAGGTGGATGCGCACGCGCTCCGGCGGAAGGCCGAGGCACGGCGCGACCTGGTCGCGGTCGACGTGCAGCCACTGCGTCGCGACGTAGATGTCGACGCCGCCCTCGCCGTCGGGGACCGCGAGCCCGGACTCCGGCCCGAGAAACGCCTGGTCCTGGATCCCGAGCTCGTAGACGCCCGAGACGGAGACCGCACCTTCGGCGTCGGGGTCGCCGTGGCGGATCACGAGGTGGCGCACCACGTTCGGCCGCGGGTCGTCGCGGTAGCCGTGCCCGTGCGTCCAGCGCTCGTCGTGGAGCGGCTCCTGCTCGAGTGCGCGCTCCGGGTCGACGAGCGGTTCGAGCGGCTCGTAGGCGACGCGGATCCGCTCCGCGGCGCGCCGCGCCTGCTCCGGATGCTCCGCGGCGATGAGCGCGACGGGCTCACCGAAGTAGCGGACGCGGTCGAGCGCGAGCACGGGCTGGTCGGGAAACTCGAGCCCGTAGCGCTTCTGGCCGGGAACGTCCTCGTGCGTCAGCACCGCGTGCACCCCGGGCGAGGTGAGCGCGTCCGCGAGGTCGATCTCGACGATCCGCGCGTGCGAGTGCGGGCTGCGGAGCGTGTGGCCCCACAGCATCCCTGCGGCGAAGAGGTCGCTCGAGTAGGCGAACTCGCCGTTCGTCTTCGGGATCCCGTCGACGCGCTTGACGCGCTCGCCGACGCGGCCGAGGGGAAGCGTCGTGCTCACTGCGCGGCGAGCCTGACCGCGTCGAAGATCTTCGCGTAGCCGGTGCAGCGGCAGAGGTTGCCCGAGAGCGCCTCGCGGATCTCGTCCTCGCTCGGCTGCGGGCTGTGCGCGAGCAGGTCGACGGTCGCGACGACGAGGCCCGGCGTGCAGAAGCCGCACTGCACGGCGCCCGCCTCGACGAACGCCTCCTGGACCGGGTGAGGCTCGCCGGTGGCACCGAGCCCTTCGACGGTGACGACGTCGTGGCCGTCCGCCTGCGCGGCGAGCACGAGGCACGCACAGACGAGCGTGCCGTCGAGGAGCACCGAGCACGAGCCGCACTCGCCCTGCTCGCACGCGTTCTTCGAGCCCGGGAGCCCGAGCTTCTCGCGAAGTGCGAACAGGAGGCTCTCCCCCTCCCACACGTCGGCCTCGCGCTGCTCGCCGTTGACGGTCAGCTCGATCTTCACGCGAGGCACCGGTCCAGCGCCCGTCGCGTCAGCACGCGCAGCGCGTGTCTCCGGTACGCGGCGGTCCCGCGCACGTCGTCGATCGGCGCCGCGGCCTCCGCGACGCGTTCGGGGAAGGCGTCTGCGTCGTCGCGCGGGGCGCGGACGAGGATCGGGACCGGCCCCGCGGAGCCGAACGCGGCGCGGAGCTCCTCCCCGGCGCGAAGCGCGAGCGAGACGACGGCGATCACCATCGCGTTCCGCGGCCCGACCTTCATGAACGTCTCGGCCGCCGACGCGGGCTCGAGCTCCACGGCAGTTACGAGCTCGTCCTCGGCGAGCGCGTTCCGCTTCGGGCCGACGACGAACTCGCCGAGCGCGACCCGGCGCTCGCCGCGGACGCTCGCGAGCACGACGTCGGCGCCGGCGACGAGCAGCGGCGGGAGCGCGTCGCCCGCGGGCGAGGACGTCCCGAGGTTGCCGCCGATCGTGCCGCGGTTGCGGATCTGCGGCGAGCCGACGGTGCGCGACGCCTCGGCGAGCGCGGGCAGCAGGCCGGCGAGCGGCTCGCGCATCGCCTCCGCGTAGGTCAACCCGGCGCCGAGCCTGAGCGTCCCGTTCGCGCGCGACCAGCCGCGGAGCTCCGGCACCTCGTTCAGGTTCAGGACGGCGTTCGGGCGGATCCGGTCGAAGTTGATCGCGACCATCAGGTCCGTGCCGCCCGCGATCGGCACCGCCTGCGGATTCTCCGATTTCAGGCGCAGGGCCTCGTCGAGGCTGCGCGGGGTCAGAACCTCCACGCGGCCTAGGGTAGTACGTTAGGTGCGTAATGCCCGACCTCGCGCGCCGTCTCGCCGTCGCCCGCGGCGAGGAGCCCGCCGACCTCGTGGTGCGTGGGGGGCGCGTGCTCTCCGTGTTCACCCGGGAGTGGCTGGACGTCGACGTGGCCGTCGCCGATGGGTTCGTGGTCGGGCTCGGCGACTACGAGGGCGCCGAGACCCTCGACGCCGCCGGGCGCTGGGTCGTGCCCGGCTTCGTGGACGCGCACATGCACCTCGAGTCGTCGAAGCTGCTCGTCGACGAGTTCGCGCGACTGGTGCTCCCGCTCGGCACGACCGCCGTCGTGGCGGACCCGCACGAGATCGCGAACGTACTCGGCACCGACGGCGTGCACTGGCTGCTCGACGCGTGCGACGAGGTGCCGCTCGACGTCTTCGTGATGGCGTCGTCGTGCGTGCCGGCCTCGCGGTTCGAGTCGCCGCGGCGCGCGCTGACGACCGGGGACCTGGAGGGACTGCTCCGGCGGCGGCGCGTGATCGGGCTCGCGGAGATGATGAACTTCCCCGGCGTGATCGGCGGCGACGAGCGCGAGCTGGCGAAGCTCCGGCTCGAGGGCGCGTCGCACGTCGACGGCCACGCGCCGGGCGTGCTCGGCAAGCAGCTGAACGCCTACGCTGCGGCCGGGATCCGCTCCGACCACGAGGCGTACTCCGCGGAGGAAGGACGTCAGCGCCTGCGGGCCGGGATGTGGCTGCTGATCCGCGAGGCGTCCGCGGCCCGGAACCTCGAGGCGCTCCTGCCGGTCGTGCGCGAGTTCGGCCCGTCGCGGATCGCGTTCTGCACCGACGACCGCGAGCCCGAGCACATCGTCGACGAGGGGCACGTCAACTCGATCGTCCGTGCGAGTGTCGCGCAGGGGATCGCACCCGAGGACGCGCTCGTGATGGCCTCGCACAACGCGGCGACGTGGCACGGGCTCGCGCAGCTCGGCGCGATCGCGCCGGGGTACCAGGCCGACCTGCTCGTTCTGCCCGACCTCGAGCGGTTCGACCCCGACGTCGTGCTCAAGCGCGGGCGGCCTGTCGGCGAGTTCGCGCGGCCCGTCGTGCCCGAGTGGGTCAAGCACACCGTCCGGGTGCAGCCGACGGGCGCCGAGGACTTCGCGCTCAGGGCCTCGGCCGACCGCGTCCGCGTGATCGGCGTCGTCCCGGACCAGATCGTGACGACCTCGCTCGTGGTGGAGCCGCCGCTCCGCGACGGCCATGTGGTCGCCGACGCGTCTCGCGACCTCGCGAAGGTCGCGGTGGTCGAGCGCCACCTCGGCACCGGCCGCATCGGGCTCGGGCTCGTCCAGGGCTTCGGCCTGCGGGAGGGCGCGCTCGCGTCGACGATCGCACACGACGCCCACAACATCGTCGCGGTCGGGATGAGCGACGCCGACCTCCAGCATGCGGTCTCCCGGCTCGTCGAGCTCGGCGGCGGGATCGTCGTCGTCGCCGGCGGCGGGGTGCGCGCAGAGCTGCCGCTCCCGGTCGCCGGTCTGCTCGCCGACCTCCCGCTCGAGGACGTCGTCGACGCCAGCCGCGCGTGCGCCGACGCCGCGCGCGAGCTGGGCTGCACGCTCCCGTCGCCGTTCCAGTCGCTCGCGTTCCTCGCGCTCTCGGTGATCCCGAGCCTGAAGATCACCGACCACGGCCTCGTCGACGTCGACCGCTTCGAGCTCGTGCCCTTCGAGGTGTGACCACGCTCTACGCCAACGCGCACGTCGTGACGCTCGACGACGCGGGCTCCGAGCATGCCGGCGGCTGGCTGCTCGTCGAGGACGCACTGGTGCGCGACGCCGGCGGCGGGCCCGAGCCCGATGCGGACGAGCGCGTCGACCTCGGCGGCGCGGTCGTCACGCCGGGCCTCGTCAACACGCACCACCACCTGTACCAGACGCTCACGCGGGCGCGGGCGCAGCAGGCCGACCTGTTCAGCTGGCTGCGCGAGCTCTACCCGGTGTGGGCGCGGGTCGACGAGGAGGCCGAGTACGCGGCCGCGCGCACGGGGCTGGCGGAGCTCGCGCTCTCGGGGTGCACGACGGTGTTCGACCACCACTACGTCTTCCCGCGCGGCCGGTCCGGCCTCGTCGAGGCGGAGGTGCGGGCGGCCAGGGAGCTGGGGGTCAGGATCGTGGCGTCGCGGGGGTCGATGGACCTGGGCGAGTCCGACGGCGGGCTCCCGCCCGACGAGCTCGTCGAGGAGCTCGACGCCGTGCTCGCGGACACCGAGCGGCTCGCGGGCGAGCTGCACGAGGACGGGCCCGACGCGCGCGTGCAGATCGCGGTCGCGCCGTGCTCGCCGTTCTCCGTCACCGGCCGCCTGATGGAGGAGTCGGCCGCGCTCGCCCGCCGGCTCGGCCTGCCGCTGCACACGCACCTCGCGGAGACCCTCGAGGAGGAGGCGTACTGCCGCGAGCTCTACGGCTGCACACCCGTCGAGTACCTCGAGCGGCTCGGGTGGCTCGCGGACGACGTCTGGTGCGCGCACTGCGTCCACCTGACCGATCACGAGGTGAGCCGGTTCGGCGAGACCGGCACGGGCGTGGCGCACTGCCCCACCTCGAACCTGCGGCTCGGCGCCGGCGTCGCGCCCGTCCGCGAGCTGGTCGACGCGGGCGTGCGCGTCGGCCTCGGCGTCGACGGCTCGGCCTCGAACGAGCGCAGCGACCTCTTCCTCGAGGTGAAGCAGGCGCTGCTCGTCGCCCGCGGCCGCGGCGGCCCGGAGGCGATGACGGTGCGCGACGCGCTCAGGCTCGGGACGCGAGGCGGAGCGCGCGTCCTCGGCCGCGCGGACCTCGGCTCGCTCGAGCCCGGGAAGTGCGCGGACTTCGCGGTCTGGCGCGTGGACGGGCTCGAGCTCGCAGGGGCGGCCGATCCGGTCGCCGGCCTGGTGCTCTCGGCGCCCCACCGCGTCGACCGGCTGGTCGTCGGCGGCGAGGACGTCGTCCGGGACGGGCGCCTCGTCCGGGCGGACGAGGACGAGATCGCGCGCGAGCAGCGCCGCGAAGCGGGAAGATTCGCCCCGTGAGCCTCTCGACGCACGTGCTCGACACCGAGCGGGGCCGCCCGGCCGCGGGCGTGCGCGTCGAGGTCTACCGGGGCGACGAGCGGCTGGCGGAGCAGACGACGGACGACGACGGACGCATCGCCGACCTCGCGCCGGGTCTCGGTGCCGGCGTCGTCCGCATCGTCTTCCACCCGCCCTCGCCGTTCTTCCGGCGGGTCGAGCTCGAGGTCGAGCTCGGCGACGGGCACACGCACGTGCCGCTCCTCGTCTCGTCGTACGGGTGCGCGAGCT
Organism: Thermoleophilia bacterium; assembly: GCA_025929895.1. GTDB lineage: Bacteria > Actinomycetota > Thermoleophilia > Gaiellales > Gaiellaceae > JACCTU01. The sequence continues at coordinate 30,753 of JAICPI010000019.1, read as the reverse complement.
ACCGCGGCAGCTGACGGCCGACGAGCTGGCCGCGCTGTTCGAGGGCCGCACCCGGTTCGTCGAGCGCCTCGCGAGGCACGAGCACCCGCTCGAGGCCGCGGACGAGCTGATCGCGTCGGTCCCGGAGGACGAGCTCGTCGAGGCGCTCGCCGCCCATCCGCAGATCGGGGCGAGGCACCTCTCCTCGCGCTCGGCGGCCGAGCAGGGCGAGCACGCCGACCCGGTGGTGGAGACCGAGCTCGCGTACCTCAACCAGGTCTACGAGGAGAAGTTCGGCTTCCGCTTCGTCGTCTTCGTCGCGGGACGGGCGAAGGTCGAGATCCTCGACGTCCTGCGCGCGCGCCTCGAGCACGATCGCGACGACGAGCTGCGGACCGCCGCTGGCGAGCTCGTCGCGATCGCGCGCGACCGCTGGGAGCACGCGTGAGCGCGGCGCTCGACCCGTACCTCGTCGACTGGCTCGACCTGCTCGTCCGGTGGCTGCACGTGATCGCGGGAATCGTCTGGATCGGGACCTCCTTCTACTTCGTCGCGCTCGACAACCACCTGCGCCCCCCGAAGCCCGAGCGCGACCGCGTCGGCGGCGAGAGCTGGGAGATCCACGGCGGCGGCTTCTACCGGATCGAGAAGTACCGCGTCGCGCCGGAGACCGTCCCCGAGCCGCTGCACTGGTACAAGTGGGAGGCGTACACGACGTGGCTCTCCGGCTTCGCGCTCCTCGTCGTCCTCTACTACCTCGACGCCGACCAGTACCTCGTCGACCCCGGCGTCGCCGACCTCTCGCAGAGCACCGCGGTCGCGCTCAGCCTGGGCCTGCTCGCGCTCGCGTGGTTCGTCTACGACGCGCTCTGCCGCGTGCTCGGGCGCAGCGAGCTGCTGCTCGCGGTCGCGCTCGTCGCGTTCGTGGCCGCGTCCGCCTACACGGTGAGCGAGCTCTTCAGCGCGCGGGCACTGCCGATCCAGGTCGGCGCGATGCTCGGGACGATGATGGTCGGCAACGTCCTCTTCGTGATCATCCCCGGCCACTGGGAGCTGATCCGAGCGAAGCAGGCGGGCCGCGAGCCGGAGGCGGTGCACGGGCTCAGGGGCAAGCAGCGCTCGGTGCACAACAACTACCTGACGCTGCCGGTCGTGCTCGCGATGCTCGGGCCGCACTTCTCGTTCGCGTTCGCGCGCGAGGACGGCTGGATCGTGCTCGTCGCGCTCATGCTCGTCGGCGCGTGGGTGCGGCACTTCTTCAACCTGCGCCACCGGGGGCAGACGTCGTGGTTCGTCCCGGCGACCGCCATCCTCGCCGTCGTGGCGATCGCGGTCGCGATCCGCCCCGAGGACGACGCGGACGCCGGCGCGCCCGTGCCGTTCGCGCAGGTCGCCGCCGTCGTCGACGAGCACTGCGCGACGTGCCACGGCGGAGCCGCCGCACCGCTCGGGGTCCTGCTGGAGACACCCGAGCAAATCCGTTCGCGTGCCGACGCGATCGAAGAGGTCGCGGTGCGAACGCGCGCGATGCCCCTCGGGAACGTCACCGGCATGACCGACGAGGAGCGCGAGCTGCTCGGCCGCTGGATCGACCAGGGCGCTAGGCTCGAGCCGTGATCGAGATCACCGCCGGAGACTTCCGCTTCGTCGCGCGTTTCGAGGAGGAAGCGGCGCCCGAGACCGTCGCCGCGTTCCGCCGGCTCCTGCCGCTCGACTCGAAGATCATCCATTGCCGGTGGAGCGGCGAGTCGAACTGGATCCCTTTCGGCGAGCTCGAGCTCGGGATCGGGCCGGAGAACGCGACCTCGTACCCGTCCCCGGGCGAGATCCTCCTGTACCCGGGCGGGATCAGCGAGACGGAGCTGCTGTTCCCGTACGGCCACTGCGCGTTCGCGAGCAAGGCCGGCCCTCTCGCCGGCAACCACTTCGCGACGCTGACCGAGGGCCACGAGCACCTGCGCGAGCTCGGCCGCCGCACGCTCTGGGACGGCGCGCAGGCGATCGTCTTCCGCGAAACCTAGGAGTCAGCGAGGCGGCGGAGCGCGCCGGTCAGCGCGTCGACCGCGAGCGCGACGTCCTCGTCGCTCGTCAGCTCGTCCGGCGAGTGGCTGACGCCACCGTTGAGGCTCCGCACGAACAGCATCCCCGTCTCGACGCCCGCGGCCGCAAGCACGCCGGCGTCGTGTCCCGCGCCGGAGGGCAGCTCGACGGCGGGGAGGCCGAGCCGCTCCAGCTCCTCCCGCAGGACGGCACGGACGGTGGGATCGAGCTCGACGGGTGCGAGGTCGATCCCGGGGCCCAGGTCGAGCGCCTCGAGCAGCTGCCCGAGCCGGTCGGCGTCCGGCGCGCGCGCGTCGACGGTCAGGCGAACGCGCCCCGGGATCACGTTGACGGCGCCCGGCTCGACCTCGAGCCGACCGACGGTCGCGACGGCGCCGTCGATCGCGCGCGCGGCAGCTCGGACGCGCAGGACGTACTCCGCGGCCGCGACGAGCGCGTCGTCGCGCGCGTCCATCGGCGTCGTGCCCGCGTGACCCGCGGCGCCCTCGAACACGACCTCGCGCCGCGTCGAGCCGACGATCGACGTCACCACCCCGAGCGGCGCGTCGAGCCGCTCGAGCACCGGGCCCTGCTCCACGTGCAGCTCGACGAACCGCCCCGGCAGTCGCCCGCCGGCGACCGCCGCGAGGCTCCCGTTGCAGCCGCGCTCCTCGTCGCGGAACGCGACGACGCCTAGCGTTCGCTCCGCACGCCCGACCGCGATGACCGCCTCGATCGCCGCGACGACGCCGAGCGCGCCGTCGTAGCGGCCGCCGTCCGGCACGCTGTCCAGGTGTGACCCGGTCCAGACCTCGGGCAGCTCGGGCCTCGAGCCGCGGAGGCGCCCCACGACGTTGCCGAACGCGTCGCGCTCGACCTCCAGACCGGCCTCCTCCAGCCACTCGCTCACGAGCTCGCACGCCCGCGTCTCCGCGTCGCCGCCCGCGATCCGGTTCGCGCCGGCACCGCCGCCGAGCCGGTAGAGCAGGTCGAGCCGTTCGTCGAGCGCACCCACGGGCGCTGCCAGCCTATGCCGCGGACGTTTGCCGTCGCCCCGGGCGCGGGATCCCTGCGCCGATGGCCGCCGTCCTCCTGATCCTCGTCGCGATCGTCCTCGCCGTCGTGCTCGGCATCGCGCTCGTCGGGCTCGCGTTGAAGCTGCTCTGGTGGGCGCTGATCGGCCTCGTGATCGGGGCGCTCGCGAGGCTCGTCCTTCCGGGCACCCAGGCGATCGGTTGGCTCTGGACGATCCTCGCCGGCGTCGCCGGCGCACTGCTCGGAGGCGTGATCGCGGACGCACTCGACGTCGGGTCGATCCTCCAGTTCCTGATCGCGATCGCCGTGGCGGCCATCTTGATCCTGCTCTTCGCCGGCAGGCGCCGGACCGCACTCCCGCGCTAGCCGACGATCGAGCCGTCCTCGACCTCCCGGTCGGGACGCACGAGCACCGCGCCTTTCGCGTGCGAGTGGGCGACGACGACGAGCAACTCGTCCCCGCCGGGGACGCAGACGACCTGCGTCCCCTCGAGGTCGCTCGGCTCGTAGCCTGCGCGCGGCATGGTCGCCTCGCGCTGCCCCTGCGGCCCGAGGTCGACGGTGAGCAGGTACGACGGGGCGCGCGCCCCCGGGTGGTCGGCGACGGCAACGATCCGACCGACGGTCAGCCCGAGCTCCTGCACATCCATGTCGACTGGTTCGTATCAGCTCTCGCGGCCGCGTTTCGTGGAAGGAGACGAACGGGTTAGCATCGCCCGGTTCCGTAGGCGACGGCGAAGGAGAGCGGCATGTCGGGTTTCGCGGAGACGTTCGAGCGCTCGGCGTTCGGGAAGCGCTTCCGGTTCGCGCAGCACCGCACGACCCCCGCCCGCGACACGGTCGCGGGCATCACGACCTTCATCGTGATGTCGTACATCATCTTCGTGAACCCGGCGATCCTCGGGTTCGCGGGCATCGAGGGGCTCGAGGAGGCGGGCCTGCCGTTCGACGCCGTCCTCACCTCGACGTGTCTCGTCGCCGGCGTGATGACGATCCTGATGGGCCTCTACACGAACCGCGCGTACGCGATCGCGCCCGGGCTCGGCCTGAACGCCGTCGTCGCCTTCACGCTCGTCGCGAACGAGGGCCTCAGCTTCCCCGAGGCGATGGGCCTGATCGTCGTCGAGGGGCTCGCGATCACGATCCTCGTGCTGCTCGGGCTCCGCGAGTCGATCATGCGCGCGATCCCGCTCGAGCTGAAGAAGGCGATCGCGATCGGGATCGGTCTCTTCATCGCCTTCATCGGACTCTTCAACTCGGGCCTCGTCGTGCGTGGGGCCGCGACGCCGGTCGACCTCGCCGACTTCACCACGTGGACGGTGCTGATCACGATCTTCGGGCTGATCCTCACGATCGGCCTGCGCGCGGTCGGCTTCCCGGGCGACCTGCTCGTCGGGATCGTGCTCACGACCGCGTTCGCCACGATCGTCAACTACGCCGCGGACGTCTACCCGGAGAGCCTCGGGTACGCGCGCTGGCCCGACGACATCGTGAGCACGCCGGACTTCAGCCTCGTCGGCGAGTTCAGCTTCGGCGCGTTCACGACCCTGCCCTTCCTCGCCGCGGTGACGTTCGCGTTCACGCTCTTCCTCGCCGACTTCTTCGACACGATGGGCACGCTCGTCGGCGTCGGGCGGCAGGCGGGGTACCTCGACGCCAGGGGCGAGATGCCCGACGTCCAGAAGCCGCTGCTGGTCGACTCGCTCGCCGCCGCGGCCGGCGGTGCGGTGTCCGCGTCTTCGGCGACGACGTACATCGAGTCGGCCTCCGGCGTGGGCGTCGGCGGCAGGACGGGCTGGGTCAGCGTCGTCACGGGCGCTCTCTTCTTCCCGTTCATGTTCCTCGCGCCGCTGATCGGGATGGTGCCTCCGCAGGCGACGGCGCCCGCGCTGATCATCGTCGGCTGGCTGATGATCAGCGTCCTGACCGAGGTCGAGGAGGAAGCCGAGCTCGAGTCGGGCGACCCGCTGCGCCACGACCCGACGACGGCGACGGAGCCGGCCGTCGCCCGACGTCCGACGACTCCCGAGCGCAGGCTCGCCGGCATCGACTTCCACGACATCGCCGTCGGCCTCTCCGCAGCGATCGTGATCATGCTGATGCCGTTCACGTTCTCGATCACCGACGGGATCGCGGCCGGGTTCATCGTCTACGTGCTCGTCCGGATCTTCCAGGGCCAGTGGGCCCGTGTGCACCCGCTCATGTACGCGTCGGCGCTCGCGTTCACCTTCTACTTCCTCGCGCCGCTCCTCCAGCAGGAGCTCAGCTGGATCTAAGAGGAGGGCTCGCGTGGGTCGCGGGTAGCGCCCGCGACTCACGCGATCCTCAGTCTTTCCGTCTACCTTCGACCCGTGCACCGGGTCGTCATCTCCGTCGCGGCCGTGTTCGCGGCCGCCGCGCTGGCCGCGTGCGGCGGCTCGGACAGCTCCTCCTGGGGCGGGATCAAGGTCGACTTCGCCACCTCGGACTCCGGGCCGGACTGGTCGCCCGACGGGAAGCTGATCGCCTTCGCGAGCACCCGTGACGGGGGCGGAATCTTCGTCGTCGGCACCGACGGCAAGGGGATCCGCAGGGTGACCGCAACGAGGGGGAAGACGCCCGAGTGGTCTCCCGACGGGAAGGAGCTCGCGTTCGACGCGGCCGACGGGCTGCGCGTCCTGACCGTCGCCGGCGGGCGGGAGCGGCTCGTCGCGCGCGTTCCGGCGCGCGGCGAGGTGGGCCTCTGGCCGTCGTGGTCCCCCGACGGGAAGCGGATCGCGTTCGTCCGGCAGGTCGCCGACGGCTCCAGCGTCGTCTTCGTCGTCGGCCGGAACGGCGGAGCGGCGCGGCGGCTGCTCGAGCCCGCGCTCGCCCCCGACGACCCGAACTGGTCGATCCTGACCGCGTCGGAGATCACCCCGGCGTGGTCGCCCGACGGGAAGCGGATCGCCTACGACAGCGGCGACGGCGTGCTCGTGGTCGCGACCATCGCGGACGGCGAGCGGGTGACGGTCCCGACCGACGGCGCCGCGTACGAGCCCTCCTGGTCGCCGGACGGGAAGGAGATCGCGTTCAAGTGCTCGGGCGACCTCTGCGTCGTGAACCTCGCGTCGAAGCAGCTGCGCGTGCTGCTCGGCGACTGCGGCTCCCCGAGCTGGTCGCCCGACGGCCGGCGCGTCGTCGTCGAGCGCTATCTGTTCGGCAACGCGAGCGCGACGGCCACGCCGATGGCGCTCTACTCGGTCGCTGCGGACGAGAGCGGGTCCACGCCGGTCACGTTCGGCCCGGGCGAGGTCGAGCCGGAGGAGTAGCGGGCTCCCCGCGTGCGAGCGAGACCGCGAGCTCGGCCGCGCGCGCGAGCGGCTCGGGGATCTCGGCGCGACCGAGCTCGGCGAAGCGGCGCCACGCCCGCTCCGGCTTGTGGCTGTGCCCCCGCAGGCCCGCGACGGCCTCGAAGTCCGGGTCGAGCACGACGCGGCGCTTCTCGCCGACGAGCTCGCCGATCAGCGCGTTGGTCGCCTGCTCGGCCGCGATCGGCGGCCGGCCGTCGCGTGCGTCGCTGTCGTGGACGACGACGTAGGGCACGCCGACGGCGTCGCAGATCCGCGCGAAGAGCGGGATGTTCGGCTTGCCGCCGCACTCGACGATCGAGATCGCCTCGCGATCGGCGTCGTAGCCGAGCGCGGCGAACACGAACGGCAGCACGAGCTTCTCCGTCTGCCCCTCGACGAGCACCGCCGCGTGCGCGAGGAAGACCTCGCTCCGCCCCGCGTCGAACTCGGTCACGACGCGGAAGTCCTCGTCGGGGGTGAGCGGGGCGGGCTGCGCCGTGCGCGTCCCGGCCTCCGGCAGCCGCTCGACGAAGACGATCTCCTCCAGCCGCGCGATGTTCAGGAACGCGGGCGAGTGCGTGGAGTAGACGACCTGGTTGCCGGCCTCGGCGAACGCGTGGAAGAGCCGGTAGAGGTAGCGCTGCGCCTGCGGCCGCAGGTAGAGCTCCGGCTCCTCGACGAGCAGCACGAGCCCGTCGAGCTCGGCCGCGACGATCTCCTCGAGCGCCTCGACCGCGGCGCGCGCCGGTGCCGCGGAGGACGTCGCCGCGCGCGCGAGCGCATCCTGGAAGAGCTGGAGCGCGCGGCCCGCGTCGGCGGTGTGGGCGTCGGCCGCGGCCACGACGGTGCTCGACCTCGCGACCGCCGGCAGGAAGAGCACGGGCGAGCACGTCGGCGAGCGCTCGGTCGCGTGGTCGGCGGCCGTCCCGGTCAAGGTCGCGTCGGTCCCGTCCGCGAGCCGGACGCGGATCGAGATCGTGCCGTCACCGCCCTCGACGGCGTCACCCGGAGCCAGCGGCGCCGAGGCGGGGTCGAGCGCGGCCCGCATGGCGGCCAGGAGGTTCGACTTCCCCGCGTCCGCCTCGCCCACGAGCGCGCAGATCGGTGCGGGCGAGAAGGAAGCCTCCCGCGCGCTGCGGAAGCCCTCGACGTGGACGTCGACGATCCCGAAGCGCTCAGGCATCCCAGATCAGCTCGTTCAGGTCACGGCAGAGCTGCTCCGACGCGCGCTCGGCCGCCCGCGAGCCGTGCGAGCCGAAGAACCCTTCGCCGAGCGTCGGGAAGACACGCAGCGTGACCGGCACGTCCGCCTCGCGCAGGGCGTAGACGTACGACAAGGTCTCGTCGAGGCGGGGGTCGAGCGCGCCGACGCCGACGATCGCCGGCAGTCCGTCGACCTGCACCGGCGAGCGCCGTGGAGCGATGAGGAACAGCACCTCGACGGCGGTTCCCGGATGGCGGCAGCGAAGCGCGCAGTCGGCGGCGAGGCCCTCGACGCGCTCGAGCACGACATCCGTTGGGACCGCCCTCTGCAGGACGAGCGCGGCGTCGGTCGCGCCCGGATCGGGTGGAACCGTCGTGGGCGCATCGACGTCGAGGTGGCGGCGCAGGAAGTCGAGCGTCCGCTCCACCACCTCCCCCAGCACCGGTGCGCCCTCGAACACGTGGTCGCCGTCGGTCTCGAGGTACTCGACCTCGACGCCGGCCGTCCGCAGCGCCTCGACGTACGTGCGGCTCTGCGCAACCGGCACGAGCAGATCGTCCCGGCCGTGCGCGACGAAGAGGGGCGGCAGGCCGGCGCGGACGTGCGCGAGCGGCGACGCCTGCGGCGCGTCCCAGTCGCTGCCCCGGATCGCGTCCTCGCCCAGCCCGCCGAGCGCGGCGAGGTCCGTCGGGCCGAACCAGTCGACGATCGCCCGGACTTCGAGCGCGTCGTCGAGCGACGTCGCCAGGCACGCGAGGTGCGCTCCCGCAGATTGTCCGAACACGGCGACGCGCGAAGCGTCGAGCCCGAAGTCCTCCGCGTGCGCGCGCAGCCAGCGCACGGCGGCGCGGACGTCGTCCACTGCCGCCGGGAACGGCGCCTCGCTCGCGAGCCGGTAGTCGACGAGCGCGACGGCGAGACCGGCGAGCAGCATCCGCCCGAGCAGCCAGTGGCGGTCGACGTTGGGAGAGATCCGTACGCGCGAGCCCTGGGTCCACCCGCCGCCGTGGAGCCAGACCACGAGCGGCGCCGGCGTGCTCCTCGGAACGTGGAGATCGAGGAAGAGCGGCCGGTAGCCGGGCTCGCACGAGTAGACGAGCCCGCGCCAGGCGAGCTGGTCGAACTCCTCCCTCCGCGCCCGCGGCCACGCGAACGCGGCGGTCCCGGCGGCGAGCGGCTGCGGAACGCTCCTCGACACGCCGACAGCCTCCCACGCCGGAATTCGGCTTGACTCACTTACGCTGTACACTTACACTGTACTCCAGAGCATGAAGGCCATCGTCCAGACCCGCTACGGCTCGCCCGACTACCTCGAGGTCCGCGACCTCGACACGCCGGCGATCGCGCCCGATCAAGTGCTCGTGCGCGTGCATGCGTCCTCCGTCAACCCCGCGGAGTGGTACCGGGTGATGGGCCCGATCTTCGCCCGGGTCGCCGAGGGGCTGCGCAAGCCGAAGCGTGCGCTCATCGGCGGCGACCTGTCCGGTCGGATCGAAGCTGTCGGAAGCGACGTGCGCGAGTTCGAGCCGGGCGACGAGGTGTTCGGCACCTCGGGCGCTGCCTGGGCCGAGTTGGCCCCCGCGCGCGAGGCCCGGCTCGTCCGAAAGCCGGCCAACCTGTCGTTCGAGGAGGCCGCTGCGGTGCCGATCGCCGCGCTCACCGCGCTCCAGGCGCTGCGCGACCACGGGAACTTCCAGCCGGGACAGAAGGTGCTGATCAACGGCGCATCCGGCGGCGTCGGGACGTTCGCGGTGCAGATCGCGAAGGCGCTCGAAGCGGACGTGACCGCGGTGTGCAGCACGCCGAACGTGGAGCTCGCCCGCTCCCTCGGCGCCGACCGCGTGATCGACTACTCGCAGAGCGACTTCACGCACTGCGGCGTGCGGCACGAGCTGATGATCGACATCGCCGGGAGCCGGCCGTTCTCGCATTGCCGACGCGCGCTGACGCACGACGCGACGCTCGTGGTCGTCGGAGCGAAGATGTCCGCCCGCGGGCTCGGCCCGATCCGGCACCTGATCCGCAAGCGCCTCGCCTCGGTCGGTCGGAGCCAGACGGTCGCGTTCTTCGTCGCGAAGATCGAGAAGGACGACCTGCTCGTCCTCCAGGAGCTGCTCGCCGCCGGCAAGGTGAGGCCGGTCATCGACCGCCGGTTCGAGTTGAGCCGCGTCGCGGACGCGCTTCGCTACCTCGGCGAAGGGCACGCGCGGGGGAAGGTCGTGCTCACGGTCTGAGCCGCCGACCCCGGCGGTACGGTGATGCGATGGCGAGGCGCACAGACGCGAAGGCCGCGCCCCGGACTCCTCTGAGCAAGGAACGGGTTCTGCGCGCAGCGGTCGCGCTGGCCGACGAGCACGGGATCGAGGCGCTCAGCATGCGCCGGCTGGCGAAGGAGCTCGGCGTCGAGGCGATGTCGCTCTACAACCACGTCGCCAACAAGGACGAGATCCTCGACGGGATCGTCGACGCGGTCGTGCGCGAGATCGACCTCCCCCCCGACGACGTCGACTGGAAGACCGCGCTGCGGACGAGTGCGATCTCCGAGTGCGACGTCCTGCTCCGCCATCGCTGGGCGTCGAGCCTGCGCACCGCACGCCGGGGCGGCGGCCCGGCCCAGCTGCGGAGGGCCGACTGGACGCTCAGGACCCTGCGCGAGGCCGGCTTCTCGAAGGACCTCGTCTACCACGCGTTCCACTTCCTCGAGGCCTACGTCGTCGGGGCGACCGTGCAGCGACTCAGCTTCCCCTACGAGGGGGAGGAGCTCGCGGGCATGGCCGAGCGCTTCCTCCGCGACTTCCCGTCCGACGACTATCCCGACCTCGACCGGCACATCCGCGAGCACCTCGAGCCGCACGACGGCGAGAGCGGCTTCGAGCTCGGGCTCGACCTGATCCTCGACGGGCTCGAGCGGCTCCGCGACGGCTAGTCCCGCAGCTTCGCCGGCAATCCTCCGAACTGCGTGCCGGTCGAGGCCGAGCGGCCCCGCTGCTCAGCGCGCACCGGCCGAAGACCGACGACGACGTCGTCAAGGGTGGGCACCGACGTTCACCGCCATCGAGGCCAGCGCGTAGTCGATCGCCTCGGACGGCTGCATCGCCGAGCCTTGCTCGAGCCCCCGCGCGAAGTCCTCGGGGAACGCCTCGCGGACGGGTGCGATCAGCTCGGCCTCGATACGTTCCTCGACGACCGACGCCGCGAAGCCGCCGCTCTCCAACAGCGCGCGAGCTGCTCCCAACAGTCGCCCGCTGCGATCCGCCGCGCCGTCGCCGGCCGCGATCGCGGCACTTGCTCGAAGGGCTTCGGAGGCAAGGCGCCTCGCCGGCGAGCGCTTGAGGACGGCAAGCGATTCGCCCAGGTATGACGCCGCCTCGCCCGGCCGGCCGCGTAGCAGCTCGGCTTGCGCCGCGTTGTTGAGCGTGCTCGCGTGCAGGTACGGCCCGGGATTCCTCGCTCCTGCGCTCTCGCGTGAAGTCTGAATGGCCTCTTCGTAGCGGCCGTCCGCCAGTGCGAGCCAACCACGATTCTGGCGGCAGACGTGGGCGAAGTTCTCGTCACCGACCTCCCGGAAGATCACCTCCGCCTCGACGAGCGCGGCCTCGGCCTCGGCGCCGTCGTCCGCGAGAGCCGACAACAACTGAAGCCCGAACGCCTCGGTCCAGCGCTCATTCGCCTCGCGCGCCCGCGCGAGTCCTACTCGAGCATCGTCCCTCGCGCCGTCGCGGTCCCCCAGCTCGAAGCGCGCCCAGCCTCGATCGACGAGAGCGAACGTCGCACGAGCCGTGTCGCCGCTCTCCTCGTACAGATCGATGGCTTCTCCAATCAGCCGCTCCGATGCGCGTGCGTCCCCCACCAACCACGCCAGCCAGCCCGCGCTCGCGAGCGCGCGAGCTCGCGACCGCTGTGAGGCGACGGGGTGCGCGAGTGCACGGCTTGCCCAGCGAAGGCCTTCCGCCGCGTGGTCCCTGACCTCCCAGAACAGCCAGAGCGACCCGACCAGTCGCAGGGCGACCTCGGGCTCGCACTCGAGCGCGAACTCGAGCGCCGCTCGGACGTTGTCGTGCTCGCGATCGAGCCGGTCGTACCAGAGGAGCTGATCCCTCCGCGTGAGCTCCGGCTCGGCCTCCTCGGCGAGAGCGAGGAAGTGCAGCGCGTGGCGGCGGCGCGTGTCTTCTTCGACGGCGTGTTCGGCGAGGCGCTCGAGAGCGAACTCCCGAAGGGTCTCGAGCATCCACAGCCGTGGCTCGCCGTCCTCGTCTTCGCGCTCGCGCAGGAGGCTCTTCCCGATGAGCGACGCCACTCCGTCGAGTACCGACGCCTCCTGACCGGGCTCTCCGCAGACCGCCTCGACGGCGTCGAGCCTGCCGCCTCCGGCGAACACCGAAAGCGACGTGAAGAGGCGCCGCTCCTCGTCCGCCAGGAGGTCGTAGCTCCACTCGATCGCGGCCCGGAGGGTCTGCTGTCGCTCGTCCGCGTCGCGCGCGCCGCCGGTCAGAAGCGCGAGACGCTGGTCCAGTCGTCGCGACAGCGCCTCAGGGGAGAGCAGCTTGAGCCGCGCCGCCGCGAGCTCGATCGCGAGCGGGAGCCCGTCGAGCCGCCGGCAGATCTCGAGCAGGGCGGCGGCGTTCTCGCCCGTCGACCGGAATTCGGGCTTGACCGCTCGAGCCCGCTCGACGAGGAGCCGGATCGCGTCGGATTCCGCGAGCGCGGCCACGGGATACTCGTGCTCGCCCGAGAGGTTCAGGCGCGCTCGGCTCGTGACCAAGACCTTCGACCGTTCGGACACGGACAGCAGGCTTGCGATGTCGGTCGCCGCGTCGAGGAGATGCTCGAGGTTGTCGAGCAGCAGCAGCAGCTCTCGGCTGCGCAGAAACTCGGTCAGCGTCACCGAAAGGGGCTCGCCGCCGTGCTCCCGCACGCCCAGTGTCTGGGCCAGGGTCGGAAGCACGAGCGCCGGGTCCCGGACCGGTGCGAGAGGAACGTAGAAGACACCGTCCTCGAAGTCCTCGATCACTTCTGCTGCGACGTGCAGGGCAAGCCGGGTCTTGCCGGTACCTCCCGGGCCGGTGACGGTGACGAGCCGGACGCCGGGACGCCGCACGAGCTCACCTAGCTCGATGCTCTCCGTCACCCGTCCCACCAGCGGCGTCCGGACGACAGGCAGGTTCGTCGACCGCCTCTCGAGGGTCTTCGGAGGGGGGAAGCTCGTCGGAAGCCCCTCGATCTCGAGGTCGTACAGACGTTGAGGACGGGAAAGGTCCTTGAGCCGGTGCTGGCCCAGGTCACGAAGCGACACCCCATCGGGCAGCTCCCCCTCGACGAGGTCGGCCGTCCGCTCCGAGAGCAAGACCTGTCCCCCGTGGCCGGCGCTCATCACACGCGCCGCACGGTGGACGTCGAGGCCCGCGTACAGCCCATCCGCCTGCATCGGCTCGCCCGTGTGCAGCCCGATCCGCACGTGGATCGGCTCCGAGTCCCAACGGTGCTGCGCGAGCGCCCGCTGGCCGGCGGCGGCAGCCGCCACTGCGTCGCGTGCGAAGGAGAACGCGAAGAAGAAGCTGTCCCCCTGCATCTCCACCTCGACGCCGCCATGAGCGGTCAACGCGTCGCGCAGCAGCCGCCGATGCTCGGTCAGCGCACGCACGTAGGCCTCGCGGCCGAGCTCCTGGAGCATGCGCGTGGAGCCCTCGATGTCGGTGAACAGGAGCGTGACGGTGCCGTCGGGAAGCTCGCGGGTCTCCAAGCCCGCCGAGCCTACGACGGAGACGCCGCCACTACCAAGCGCGCATCGTTCCTCACGCGACCACGGGGGCGGCCTCGCCCTGGCTTGCCGCCACGACGTCGCGGCGACGCAGGAGCGCCAGGAGCAGCACCGCGCCGCCCAGGAGGAAGAGGGCGCTGCCGAGCCAGGCCAGGTGGAAGCCGTCGACGAGCGCGCCGGCCGTGTCCGCCTCGGTAGGGCGGCGGCCCAGGCCCTCGATCACCCCGGTCGTCCTGCTCGTCGCGATCGTCGAGAGGATCGCGAGGCCGAGCGCGCCGCCGATCTGCTGCGAGGTGTTGAACAAGCCCGAGGCGAGCCCGGCGTCGTCGTCCGGGATCCCGCTCGTCGCGATCAGCGTCACGGGCACGAAGGTCAGGCCCATCCCGATCGACGTCAGCATGATCCCGGGCAGGAGATCGACCAGATACGTCCCGTCCGGCGTCAGACGGAGGAAGAGGAGCAGCCCGGCGGCCGCGAGTGCGATGCCGATGACCGGCACCTCGCGCGCGCCGAGCGCGGGAATCAGCTTCTGCGAGACGCCCGCGCCGATGATGATCCCGGCCGTGAACGGCAGGAACGCGAGCCCGGCACGAAGCGGGGAATAGTCGAGCACGCTCTGCAGGTAGAGCGTGTTGAAGAAGAACATCGCGAAGAGGCCGCAGGCGACGACGAACATGACCGCGTTCGCGCCCCGGACGGTCCGGACGGCGAAGATCGAGAGGCGTACCAGCGGTTCGACGGAGCGGCGCTCGACCAGGACGAAGCCGACGAGCAGCAGCGCGGAGGCCGCGAGCGTGCCGATCACCTCGAGCGATCCCCAGCCGGCCTCGCTCGAGCGGACGATCGCGTAGACGAGGGTGAGCAGCCCGCCGGTCACGGTGACCGCGCCGGCGACGTCGTAGCTGCGGTGCATGTGCTCGTCCTTGGACTCCGGGACGAGTCGGAGCGAGAGCACGAACGCCGCGATGCCGACCGGGACGTTGACGAAGAAGATCCAAGGCCACGACAGCGTCTGGGTGAGAACGCCGCCGAGAACCAGTCCGACGGCGCCGCCGCCGACCGCGATCGCAGCCCAGACCCCCATCGCCTTCGTGCGGTCGGCGCCCTCCTTGAAGGTCGTCGTCAAGATCGAGAGCGCGGCCGGTGCGATCAGCGCGGCCCCGAGACCCTGCACGCCGCGGGCGACGATGAGCCAGAGCTCCCCCTGCGCGAGCCCGCAGAGGAGTGACGCGACCGTGAAGACGACGACGCCGACCAGGAAGACCAGCTTCCGCCCGATCAGGTCGCCCGCCCGCCCGCCGAGCAGCAGGAACCCGCCGAAGAGCAGCGCGTAGGCGTTGACGACCCACTGGAGGTTCGCGTTCGACATCTCCAGGTCGGTCTGAATCGACGGCAGCGCGACGTTCACGATCGTCGCGTCGAGAATGACCATGAACTGCGCGATGCAGACCAGAACGAGGACGACCCAAGGGTTCGCCGAGCCGCTTCCCGCGCGAACGCTCACGAGCCTACGCTACCTGCGGTCGAGGGCTCGTTTGCGGCGCGTCTGCGTAACCTGACGATGTGACCGGCTACGTTCACGGATACGGGACGCCCGAGCAGGAGCGGCTCGTGGAGCAGGCCGAGCACTGGCGTCAGCGGCTGATCCTCGACGGCACGGAGCTCGAGCCGGGAACGCGCCTGCTCGAGATCGGCTGTGGCGTCGGCGCGGTGCTGGCGGTCCTCGGTCAGGAGTTCCCCGGCGTGGAGCTGTTCGGCGTCGACGTCGAACCGGCGCAGCTCGAGTTCGCGCGGCAGCACCTCGAGCGAGCCGGCGTCGAGGCGACGCTGCTCGAGGCGGACGCGCTCGCGCTGCCGTTCGAGAAGGAGTCGTTCGACCACGTCTGGATGATGTGGTTCCTCGAGCACCTCGCCGACCCGCGGTCGGCACTCCGCGAAGCGCGGCGCGTGCTCGTGCCGGACGGCGCGATCACGGCGATCGAGGTCGACTACTCGACGTGCCGCGCCGAGCCGTCGACGGCTGCCTTCGAAGCGCTGGTGACAGCGATGGTTCGAGGGATGGCGGCGTCGGGCTGGAGCGATGCCGGCACACGGCTCCCGGGCTGGCTGCGCGACGCCGGCTTCCGCGCCGTGCAGGAAGGCGAGCGGCCGTTCTGGTGGCAGGGAGCCGATGCCGCTCGCGAGGCGCGCTACGCCGCGAACGTGATCGAGAGCGCGCTCGACGCTCTCGTCCAACTGCCCGGCGTCGACGAGGCGGAGCTGCGCGAGGGGCTCGAGGACCTGCGCGGGCTTCCCGATCGGCCCGGCGCGCGTCTCGGCTGGGTCGTGCACAAGTCGACCGCCGTCCGGTAGCGGGACACACTCACTCGGGAGGGGCGGGCGTGTTGCGATCATGGCCGCGTGCGCACCGACCTTCCGGCCGGCACGGTCACGTTCGTCTTCACGGACATCGAGGGCTCGACGAAGCTCCTGCACGAACGGGGCGAGGCGACGTACGCCGAGGCGCTCGCCGAGCACCGCCGGATCATCCGCCAGGCCTTCGGCGCGGAAGACGGCGTGGAGGTCGACACGCAGGGCGACGCCTTCTTCTTTGCGTTCCCGACCGCCCCCGGCGCGCTCCGAGCGGCAGTGGCGGCGCGGGAGGCGTTGCAGGCGGGGCCGATCCGCGTGCGCATCGGCGTGCACACGGGAACGCCGCGTTTGACGGACGAGGGATACGTCGGCGGCGACGTGCACAAGGCGGCGCGCGTCGCCGCGAGCGGGCACGGCGATCAGATCGTCGTCTCGGCAGCGACGGCGGCACTCGTCGATGCCGGCGAGCTGCGCGACCTGGGCGAGCACCGCCTGAAGGATCTGTCGGCACCCGAACGGATCTTCCAGCTCGGTGACGGCGACTTCCCACCGCTGAAGAGCCTCCACCAGACCAATCTCCCCGTTCCGGCAACGCCCTTCCTCGGCCGCGACCGGGAGGTCGCCGAGATCTCCGCGCTCGTCGCCCGCGCCGACGTTCGACTCGTCACGCTCACAGGGCCGGGCGGGAGCGGGAAGACGCGGCTCGCGCTGCAGGGCGTGGCGGCGGCGGGCGACGCGTTCCCCGGCGGCATCTGGTGGGTTCCGCTGGCGCCGGTGCGCGATCCCACGGTCGTGCTGGAGACGGCGAGGACGTCGCTCGGAGGGTCCGGCGACCTCGCGGAGCTCATCGGCGACAAGCGCATGCTCCTCCTGTTCGACAACTTCGAGCACGTGATCGCGGCGGCGCCCGAGGTCGGTGCGCTGCTCGAGCGATGTCCGCGCCTGATCGCCTGCGTCACGAGTCGCGAGCCGCTGCGGCTCGACGGCGAATGGGAGTACGCGGTCGACCCGCTGCGTGCGAACGAAGCGGTCGCGCTGTTCGAGATGCGTGCGCGCGCAGCTCGTCGCGACTTCGTCGCGAACGGCGAGGTCGTTGAGATCTGCTCGCGACTGGACAACCTTCCGCTGGCGATCGAGCTGGCGGCGGCACGCGTGAAGATCCTCTCGCCGCCCGCCCTGCTCGAACGGCTGGAGCGGCGCCTGCCGGTCCTGACGAGCGGCGCGCGCGATGCGCCGGAGCGGCAGCAGACGCTTCGCGCGACGATCGAGTGGAGCCACGAGCTGCTCTCACCCGAAGAGCAGATCCTGTTTCGCCGCCTCTCGGTCTTCGCGGGCGGCGCATCGTTCGACGCGTGCGAGCGGGTGTGCGATGCCGACCTCGACGTGCTCGCCTCGGTCGTCGACAAGAGTCTCGTGCGGCAGACGAAAGATCGCTTCTGGATGCTCGAGACGATCCGCGAGTACGCCCTGGAACGCCTGGCGGAGAGCGGTGAGGGCGAGGCGATCCGCCGCGCTCACGCGGAGTTCTTCCTCCGCCTGACCGAAGAGGCGGCTCCGCGTCTGCGCACCGAGATGCCCGGCAGCGAGGGCATCTGGTTACCGCGCTTCGACCTCGAGCGCGACAACCTCCGGGCGGCCTTCGCCACCTTCGCCGAGGCCGGCGCCGACCCCGAGCTCGCGAGGCTCGTCGCCGCGTCGTGGCGGTACTGGGGAGACCGCGGGCTCGTCCTGGAAGGCCGGAGAATGGCTGAGCGCGTGCGCCGGGTGGCGTCCGTCGAACCCGTGGCTCGGGCGAACATCGTGGCCGCCGCCTCGCACTTCGCGGTGCAGTCGGGCGACTTTTCAGCCGGCGTGGAGCTCGCCGAGCAAGCGCTCTCGCTCGCCCGCCGGACGGAAGACGGCTGGTTGATCGCCGAGGCCGCCTGGCAGCTCGGCTACGCGCTCGTGGAGAGCGGCCGGCCGGCCGCTGCGCCGCCGCTGATCGCCGAGGCGATCGACCGCTTCGACGAGGCGGGCGACGTGCACTCGGCGCTCTGGGCCACGCGCACGCTCGCGTTCGTTCATCACGAGCTGGAGGAGCTCGACGTGGCGCGCGAGCTGCACGAGAAGAACATCGATCGCGCACGCACGCTCGGGAACCGCCAGCTCGAGGCGGTCACGCTGGGAGCGCTCTCGATGGTCGCGGTCGACGAGGGGCGGCATGACGAAGCGCTGGCGCTGCTGCACACGAACACGCAGATCTTCGGCGAGCTCGCCGACCTCGCGGCGATCACCGTCAACCTGGGACGAGTCGCCCATGCGCTGACGTTCATCGGCAAAGCCCCCGAGGCCGCGCGCTTGCTGGCGTTCGTCGATGCGCAGTTCGCCGATCAGGATCCGCCGCCGCCGTGGGTCGTTCGCATGCTCGACGCGGCCCGCGAGCGCGTTCGGTCGGAGCTCGACGACGAGGCGTACGAACGAGCCGCGAGGGCCGGCCGGGCCCTCACACCCGAAGCCGCCGTCGCACTTGCCCTCGAGTGCACGGTGACGGCATCCTCGAGCCCAGCGAGGGGCCGGGTCGGAGACCCCGCCCACGACGCGCCGGGCTCCGAGGAGCCGACGCCCTGACGGTGTCGGCTTGACAACGTCGTCGAGCGATGAGTTGAATCACTCGGATGCTCCTCGCGCCCGTCGAGTACGCCCGTCCGTCCTCGGTGGCCGAGGCGGTCCGGCTCCTCGGCGCCCACGACGGCGCGAGGGCGCTCGCGGGCGGCCAGACGCTGACGAACGTGATGAAGGCGCGTGCCGCGGCGCCCGACGTGCTCGTCGACCTCAACGGTCTCGCCGAGCTCCGCGCGATCTCCCGGACGTCCGACGGCGGTCTCGAGCTCGGCGCGATGGCGACCCTCACCGAAGTCACACGCTCCTCGGAGGTCGCGGAGACGCGGCCGATCATCGCCCAGGTCGCGTCCCAGATCGCGGACCTCCAGGTTCGCAACCGCGGCACCGTCGGTGGCAACATCTGCTCGAACGACCCGACGAACCACTTGCCGCCGCTGATGTCGGCCCTGGGCGCGACGATGACGATCTTGGGAGCCGACGGCGAGCGAGCGGTCCCCGCCGTCGATTTCTTCCTCGGCGTGTACACGACCGCAGTCGCGCCCGGGGAGCTGCTCACGAAGATCACGCTTCCCGCCACCCACGACAGGCGCGACGGCTTCGCATCCGTGACGATCGGCAAGGACGGCACCTGCATCGTGAACGCCGCCGCGAGCGTTCACGACGGCCAAGCGGCGATCGCCCTGGGTTGCGTCGCCGCGGTCCCTGTGCTCCTTGCCTCGGCGTCCGACGAAGACGCCGTACGCAGCGCCGTCCGCGGCGCGAAGCTCGATCCGCCTTCGGACGTTCACGCGTCCGCGGAGTATCGGCTGCATCTCGCCGAGGTGGTGGCCGTGCGCGCGGTCGCGGAGGCGTCGACGTGACGGAGCCGGTCCGCGGAACGAGGATCTCCGTCGACGTCAACGGGGAGATCCACGAGCGCGACGTCGAGGCGCGCCGTCTGCTCGTGCACTTCTTGCGCGACGATCTCGACCTCACCGGGACGCACGTGGGTTGCGACACCGGCAACTGCGGCGCCTGCACGGTGATCGTCGACGGCGTGGCCGTCAAGAGCTGCATGATGCTCGCCGTCCAGGCCGACGGTGCAAGCGTGGAGACCGTCGAAGGCCTCGCTGGGAACGGGGAGCTGCATCCGCTGCAACAGGCGTTCAGCTCCTTCCATGCGCTCCAGTGCGGCTACTGCACGCCCGGCATGCTGATGAGCGCGAAGCACCTGCTCGACAACAATCCCGAGCCGACCGAGGGCGAGATCCGCCGCGCGATCCAGGGAAACATCTGCCGCTGCACCGGTTACGTCAACATCGTCGAGGCAATCGCGGCCACCGCGCGCGGGGAGGTGAGTGGATGACCGAGACGGCCGTCACACCTGCGCAGCCCGTCACGGTCGACGAGCAGGAGCTCGCCCCCGGCTTCATCGGCCAGAACGTGGCGCGGAAGGAGGATCGGAGGCTCGTCGAGGGACAGGGCGTCTTCGTCGACGACGTCAAGCGACACGGGATGGCGTACGTCCACTTCGTCCGATCTCCCTACGCCCATGCGGCGATCGCGGGAATCGACGTCTCGCGGGCGCTCGAGCTCGACGGCGTCTACGGCACGCTGATCGGCGAGGAGGTCGCCGCGGAGACCGAACCGTTCTTCCAGATCGCGCCGCCACCCGCGGGGGACCTCAAGGACTACGCGCTCGCCGTCGGCCGCGTCCGCCACGTCGGCGAGCCGGTCGTCGCGGTCGCCGCCGCGACGCGGGAGCTGGCGCGCGACGCCGCCGAGCTCGTCGAGGTCGACTACGAGCCGCTCGAGGTGGTGCTCGACCCGGAGACGGCCGCCGACTCCGGCCGGCCGCAGCTCCACGACGAGGTGCCCAACAACACGATCTGGCAGGGGAACTTCGACTACGGCGACTACGACGCCGCGCTCGCCGAGGCCGACAAGGTCGTCCGCATCAAGCGTCTGCACTTCCACCGCTTCTCGTCGACGCCGCTGGAGACGAGCGGCGCGGTCGTCGAGTACAACCGCGGTACGGGCCAGTGGACGATCCACTCGAACAACCAGTTCCCCGGCTTCGCGATCATCATGATGGCGCCGGCCCTGAAGGTCGGGATGGACAAGCTCCGCCTCGTCTCGCAGGACATCGGCGGCGGTTTCGGCAACAAGATCTGCACGCACGTCCAGCTCGTCGCCATGTGCTTGCTCGCGCGGAAGCTGAACCGCGCGGTCAACTGGACGGAGTGGCGTACGGATCAGCACACCGCGAACTCGCACGGCAACGAGCGCGTGTTCCTGGACGTCGAAGTGCCCGTCAAGGCTGACGGCACGCTCCTCGGCTTCAAGTCGCGGATGATCGACGACTGTGGCGCGTACACGCGCTACGAGCCGCTCGGCTGCATCATCTGGGCCCAGGTCACGCCGGGGTGCTACCGCTGGCGCCACGTCCGCGTCGACTTCACCCAGGTCTGCACGAACAAGTCGCCGTGCGGCCCGAACCGTGGCTACTCGCGGATGCAGCACCTCTGGTTCACCGAGCGGATCATCGACATCGTCGCGCAGGAGCTCGAGCTCGACCCCGTCGAGATCCGGAAGCGGAACTACATCCGCGCCGACGAGATGCCCTACGAGACGCCGAACGGATGCGTCTACGACTCCGGCGACTATGCGCGCTGCCTCGACGAAGCGCTGAAGCTGATCGACCACGACTCGATCGAGGCTCGGCGCCGCGACGCGGAATCGCGCGGCAAGCTGCTCGGCGTCGGCATCGGATCGACGCTCGACTCCGGAACGAACAACTTCGGGCAGTCGACGCTCGTGAACCCCGAGCTCCAGTTCTCCGGGAACAACGAGGTCGCGACGGTGAAGCTCGACATCTTCGGGGAGATCGTCGTGACGCTCGGAACGACCCCGCAGGGCCAGAGCCACGAGACGACGGCAGCGCAGGTCGTCGCAGACATCCTCCAGGTCTCGCCCGACGACGTGAACGTCCGGGCCGGCCACGACAGCTACTGGAACTCCCACGCAGGCTTCTCTGGCACCTACGCCAGCCAGTTCGCCGTCACCGGCCTCGGCGCGGTCAAGGGCGCGACCGACATGCTCGCCGACCAGATCAGGAAGATCGGCGCCGCGATCCTCGGAGCCGAGTCGACGGACGAGGTCGAGCTGGCCGGAGGCTTCGTCAGGCGGAAGGACAACCACGAGGCGGCGCTGCCGTTCATGGCCTGCGGCGCGATCGTCAACGCGAACAACGCCGTCCTGCCGCTCGAGCTCCGGGACGTGACCCTGAATTGCCGCTACGTGTACGTCCCCCCGCACCAGATGCCCGACAAGGAGCGCAAGTACGGCAACCTGACGCTCACCTACGCGACGCAGATCCACGCCTGTGTCGTGGAGGTCGACCCCGAGACGGGCGTCTACGAGATCGTCGACTACGGCGCCGTGGACGACTGCGGCATCCGGATCAACCCGCAGATCGTCGAGGGCCAGGTGCAGGGCGCGACCGCGCAGGCGATCGGCGCCGCGACGCACGAGACGTTCCTCTACGACGAGGACGGCAACCTGCTGACGCCCAACTTCTACGACTACCACGTCCCACACGCCCTCGACATGCCCGCGCTGAAGACGGCGTACGTCGAGTCGGCGTCCCCGTTCACGCCGCTCGGCGCGAAGGGGATGGGCGAGGGCGGCGGCGCGGGGCTGAGCGCGGTCGCGTCGGCGCTCCAGGACGCGCTCCGCGCCTCGGGGCGACCGATCGTCTCGGACAGCTCGAACCCGTACAACCGCGTCTGGGAGCTCCTGCGCGACCCCGAGCAGAGCCGCCGGCTCGTCGACGTCGAGGACCGGTGAGAGTCCAGGGGGAGCGCACGTTCGAGGCGCCCCGCGAGACGGTCTGGGGGATCCTTCAGGACCCGGCGCAGATGGCGGAGCTGATGCCCGGCGTCGAGAGCTTCGACGTCCAGGACGACCGCCGCTGGCGGGCCAACGTGAAGATCCCGCTCGGGCTCGGCTCACTTCGCATGTCGATCAATTTCGAGAAGACGGAGGAGCGCCCGCCGGAGTTCTCGCGGCTCCACGCGAAGGGAACGGGTGTGGGCGCGCTGATGAACCTCGAGACCCAGTTCGACCTCCGAGACGAGGGCGGCGCGACCGCGATGGCCTGGGAGGCGGACGTACGCATCGCCGGGCCCGTCGGCGGCATGGGCCAGCGCGTCCTCCAGCCGATCGTGAACCAGCAGGTGCAGCATGTGCTCACCGCCCTGGACGCGCAGGTCGCGAAGGCGGCCGGCGGCCCCGCCACGCCGCCGCAGCACTCGGAGTCCGGCGGGCTCGCCGGCGGAGCCGAGCCGAGCACGGAGGCGGCAGCGGAGACCGATCCGGAGACGAAGGACTACGGCCCTCCCGCCGAGACGACGCCCGAAGCGGATCCGGCTGTCGACGCGGGCTCGAGCGGCGCCGAGGAGGGGCTGAGCCCGCTCGAGAAGGAGTCCTACTCGGACGAAAGCTGAGCCGCGCGGTGGGCGCCCTGACCCTCGGCTGCGGCAACTTCGGAGGGATCGGCTCGGCGCCGGCCTTCTTCGGGCAGGGCGAGGACGAGCGCGAGGCGTTCGCGCTCATGGACGCCGCGTGGGAGCTCGGGATCACGAGCTTCGACACGGCGGACGCGTACGGAGGCGGGCGGAGCGAACGCTGGATCGGACGCTGGCTGGCCGAGAACGGGCGGCGGCCGCACGTCACGACCAAGGTCTTCCACTCCGTCGTCGGCGACCCGCAGGACCGCGGCCTGTCCCGCGACCGGATCCTCCGGCAGGTCGAGGGGAGCCTCGAGCGCCTCGGGATCGAGCGGATCGACACCTATCTCATCCACGAGCCGGATCCCGAGACGCCGCTCGAGGAGACGCTCGACGCGCTTCGGCAGCTGCTCGAGGCGGGCACCGTCGGAGCGATCGGCGCGAGCAACGTCGATCTCGCGTGGCTCGAGGAGGCGCTTGCCGTCGCGCCGATCACCGTCGTGCAGAACTCGTACTCGCTGCTCGACCGCGAGCCGGAACGCGAGGTGTTGCCGTTCTGCGGCGAGCGCGGGATCAGCTTCACGGCGTTCGGGCCGCTGGCCGGAGGATGGCTGTGCGGGAAGTACCGGCGCGGGGAGCCACCGCCGCCGGGCTCGAGGATGACGCTCCGACCCGAGCCGTACCTGCACCTCGACGACGCCGCCGTCTACGACGGTCTCGAGCGGTTCGGCGACGCCGCGGAGCAGCGGGGCGTCGACATGCCGACGCTCGCGTTCGCCTGGCTCCTCTCGGATCCC
This sequence comes from Thermoleophilia bacterium, assembly GCA_025929895.1. GTDB lineage: Bacteria > Actinomycetota > Thermoleophilia > Gaiellales > Gaiellaceae > JACCTU01. Next base: position 7,186 of record JAICPI010000019.1, on the reverse strand, counting down.
CGGGTCGCGGCGGTCGTCGCCGGCCCACGACGGCCCGAGCACCTCGACCCGGCGGTCGCGGCGCTCGAGCTCCCGCTCACCGGGGCCGAGCGCGATCGACTAGCGTCGCTCTTTCCCCGATGACGATCCTCGTTCTGAACCAGCAGGAGGTCGAGCAGCTGCTGGACATGCGAGGCTGCATCGAGGCGATGGCGGAGGCGCTCGTGTCCCTGGCGCGAGGCGAGGTGCACGTTCCGCTCCGCACCGTCGTTCGACCGGCGGGCGAGGACACGTTCATCGGGCTGATGCCGGCCCACCGCGGCGGCGGCGCGCCCCTCTACTCGCTGAAGACGGTGTGCGTGTTTCCCGACAACCCGACGCGTGGGCTCGACGCGCACCAGGGCACGGTCACGCTGTTCGACGGCGAGACCGGCCAGACCCGCGCGGTCCTGAACGCCTCGGCGATCACAGCGATTCGCACGGCCGCCGTCTCCGCGGTCGCGACGCGCCTGCTCGCGCGCTCCGATGCGCGCACGCTCGGGATTCTCGGAGCCGGCGTCCAGGCGCGTTCGCACCTGGAGGCGCTGCGCCTCGTCCGCGACTTCGCCGACACGCGCATCTTCAGCCCGACGGCGGCGCACGCTGAGGCGCTCGCGACGGAGTCGGGGGCGACGGCCGTCGGCACCGCCGAGGAGGCCGTGCGCGGCGCCGACGTGGTCGTGACCGCGACGAGCTCGGTCGAGCCCGTGCTCAGGCGGGAGTGGCTCGGAGCGGGCACGCATGTCAACGTCGTCGGCGGGCGACCGCCGACGATGCGCGAGCTCGACGTCGCGACCGTCGCCGACTCGTCGTTCTACGTCGATCGCCGCGAATCCGCGGAGAACGAGGCGTTCGACTACCGAGACGCGCTGGAGGCCGGCGCGATCGGACGCGACCACATCAGGGGCGAGATCGGCGAGATCCTGACCGGCTCGGTGCCCGGTCGCACCGACCCCGAGGAGCTGACGGTGTTCCGGTCGCTCGGCCTCGCCGTCGAAGACCTCGCGGCCGCCGAGTATGTCGTGCGCAGAGCGCGCGAGCAGGGCGTCGGTGTCGAGGTTCCCTTCTGATCCCGCTCGACCAGATCCGTCGCGCACGGGAGACCATCGCCGGGACCGCGGTGCGTACGCCGCTCGTGCGGCTCCATGTCGCCGATGCACCGGCCGAGATCTACCTCAAGCTCGAGAACCTGCAGCCGATCGGCTCGTTCAAGATCCGCGGCGCGTACAACGCGGCGCGGCGCGCGAAGGACGTCTCCGCCGGGCTCGTCACCGCGAGCGCGGGGAACATGGCGCAGGGCGTCGCGTGGGCGGCCCGCGAGCTCGGGGTGCCTTGCACCGTGATCGCGCCCGACCACGCGCCCGCGGCGAAGACCGACGCGATCGAACGGCTCGGCGGCCGGGTGATCAAGATCCCGTTCGCCGAGTGGTGGACGGTGATCGAGGAGTCGCGGTACGAGGGCGTCGACGGGCTCTTCCTGCACCCCGTCGAGAACGAGGACGTGATGGCGGGCAACGGGACGATCGGGCTCGAGATCCTGGAGGACTTGCCCGACCCGGCCATGGTCATCGTGCCGTGGGGCGGCGGAGGACTGTTCACCGGGATCGCCAGCGCCGTCAAGGCGCTGCGACCGGAGACCCGGCTCTGCGCGGTCGAGATCGAGACGGCTGCGCCGCTCAACCGCACGCTCGAGGTGGGCTCGCCGCAGGAGATCGAGTACCGGACGTCGTTCGTCGACGGCGCCGGCTCGCGCGCGCTGCTGCCGAAGATGTGGGCGCTCGGGAAGCCGCTCCTGGACGGCGCCTACGTCGCGTCGCTCGACGAGACCGCGGCCGCGATCCGGCTGCTGGCGGAGCGGGTTCGCGTGATCGCCGAGGGCGCCGGTGCCCTCGCGGCCGCGGCTGCGCTCTCCGGCCGCGCAGGCGGCGGGAAGATCGTCTGCATCGTCTCGGGCGGGAACATCGACTTCGCCGCGCTCAGCACGATCCTCGCGGGCGAAACGCCCTAGGCGAGCAGCCCGCGGTTCGCTTGCAGCGCGTCGAGGACGGCGTCGACGTCCTCGACCGTGTTGTAGGCATGGGCCGAGACGCGCAGGTTGCCGTCGCGCTCCGACGTCACGATCCCGCGTTCGTCGAGCGCGGCGACCAGTGCGTTCACGTCGCTCGAGCGGATGCAGATCAGCGCGCCGTGGCGCTCGGGCTCGCGCGGCGTCACGACGGTTCCGCCGAGGTCGTCGACGCCCGAGATCAGGCGCTCGTTCAGCTCGAGGACGTGCCGGCGCGTCTCGGCGATCCCGATCTCCTGCATGAGCTCGATTCCGGCGATGCCGGCGTAGATCGCAGGGACTGGCGGCGTCCCCGACTGGAAGCGCCGCGCGGTCGGTGCAGGCGAGTAGTCGTGGATGTCCATCGCGAAGATGTCCTCGTCGGCGAACCAGCCCGTGGCGGTGGGCCGAGCTTTCTCGAACAGCTCGCCGCGGCAGTAGAAGAACGCGAGCCCGGCCGAGGCGAGGAGGTACTTCAACGTCCCCGCCGCGAGGAAGTCGACGTCGAGCTCCTTCACGTCGACGGGCATGGAGCCGACCGACTGGTAGGCGTCGAGCAGGACGAGCGCGCCGCGGCGGTGCGCAAGCTCGACGACGCCCTCGACGTCGATCATGGCCCCCGTGCGATACGACACGTGCGTGATCGAGACGATCGCCGTCTCCTCGTCGATCGCGCGGTCGAAGTGCTCCAGCGGGATCGTTCCGTCGCCGGCGACCGGAACGTGGACGACGCGCGCGCCGCGGGACTCCTGCGCGTGCCAGATCTGGCCGACCGTCGGGAACTCGAGGTCGGTCAACACGATCTTGGAGCGCCCCGCGTACCGCAGCCCGCTCGCCAGCGACGCCACACCCGCGGAGAGCGACGTCGTCACGGCGATCTCGGCCGGCTCGGCGTTGACGAGTGCGGCGAAGGCCGACCGCGCGGACTCGGTCCGCTCGACCCAGTACTCCCAGGGTGCGCCCTGCTCGTCCCAGTCGCGGAGGTACGCGTCGTAGGCCGCGCGTACGGCGTCGGACAGCGCGCCCTGCGAGCAGCTGTTGATGTAGACGAGCCGCTCGAAGATCGGAAAGCGGCCTCGAACGCGGCTCGCGAGCGTGCTAACGGCCAAGGTAGGCCTTCCTCAGATCCTCGTTCGCGAGCAGCGCCTTCGCGGAGTCGGCGAGGACGATGCGCCCCGTCTGCAGGACGTAGCCGCGGTCCGCGATCGAGAGCGAGACGTTCGCGTTCTGCTCGACGACCAGGACCGCCACGCCGGACTGGTGCACTTGCTGGATGATCTCGAAGTTGCGCTCGACGAGGATCGGCGCGAGGCCCATCGACGGCTCGTCCATCAGGAGCAGCTTCGGCTCCGACATCAGCGCGCGGCCCATCGCCACCATCTGTTGCTCGCCCCCCGAGAGCGTCCCGGCGAGCTGCCTGCGGCGGTCCTTCAAGACCGGGAAGAGGTCGAAGACGCGCTCGAGCGCCTCGGACGACGCTCCCTTCCGGAGATACGCGCCCATCTCGAGGTTCTCGTGCACGGTCATCGGGGCGAACAGGCGGCGGTTCTCCGGCACGATCGCCAGACCTTTCGCGATGCGATAGCTCGTCTTCCGTCGGCTGACGTCCTCGCCGTCGATCTCGACCGCGCCCGCACGCGGCGTGACGAGCCCGAGGATCGTCTTCAGCGTCGTCGACTTCCCGGAGGCGTTGCCGCCGAGCAGGCAGACGAGCTCGCCCTCCCCCACCTCGAGCGAGATCTTCTGGAGGATGTGGATCTCGCCGTAGTACGTGTCGACGTCCCTGAGCCTGAGGAGCGTCATCCCGGCCCCTGCCGCCCGAGGTAGGCCTCGACCACGCGATCGTCGGTCGCGACCTCGTCGAACGACCCCTCGGCGATCTTGACACCGTGGTCGAGGGCGATCACGCGGTCGGAGATTCCCTCGACGACGTGCATGTCGTGCTCGATCACGAGGACGGTGTAGCCACCGTCGGTCCGCAGACGTCCGATCAGCTCGGTGAGCTCGTGCGTCTCCGCCGGGTTCATCCCGGCAGCGGGCTCGTCGAGCAGCAGCAGGCTCGGGTTCGTCGCCATGGCGCGAGCGATCTCGAGCCGCCTCCTGTTCGCGTACGAGAGGTTGTACGCCTGTTGGTCGTGCCGGTAGCCGGCGAGGCGCGGTCCGAAGAACGCGAGCTTCTCCTCGGCCAGCTCCGCGATCTCACGCTCTTCGCGCCGGGCGCGCGGCAGCCGAAAGACCGCCTCGACCATCGTCGAGCGCGTGTGGCCGTAGGCGGCGGCCATGACGTTCTCCTTCACCGACATGTTCAGGAAGAGACGCAGCGTCTGGAACGTCCGCGCGATCCCGAGCTGCGTGATCTTGTGCGGCGGCAGCCCGGCGACGTTGCGCCCCCGGAAGCGGATCTCGCCCGAGGCCGGGCGATAGATGCCCGTCACGAGGTTGAACACGGTCGTCTTCCCGGCGCCGTTCGGGCCGATGAGGCTCACGATCTCGCCCTCGTCGACGTGCAGGGTCAGGCGGTCGACGACGCTGAGCCCGCCGAACGACTTGCTGACGTCTCGCAGCTCGAAGAACGCCTGCTCGGTCACACGATCTCCACGCGCGGCGTGCCGAGCAAGCCCTGGGGGCGGACGGTCATCAAGAAGACGAGAAGGGCGCCGAACAGGATCCAGCGGGCGACGGCGGGCTGCTCGACGAAGCTCGTCTCCCAGACGACGGCGGCCAGGTAGACCGTCGGGACGAGCGAGAGCGTGCGCCACACTCCGCGGATCCGGGTGACGGCGAGGATCGCCACGATGAGCGCGATGTACGCGCCGTTCGCGAAGCGATCGTGCCCCGAGGGGATGATCACCCAGTCCGAGATGAGGCCGGCGAAACGGCCGCCCTCGACGACCGCGCCCGCGGTCCACGACGGCGAGATCGCTTCGGCGAGGACGTGAGCGGCGAGCCCGAACGCGACGGTGCCGGCCAGCACGACCGCCAGCCGCCACAGCGGCCGCATGCTCAGCATGAGCAGGAGGACGATCACGAGATAGAAGAGAATCCGGGCGTTGTTCTGCGGGTTCTCCGGCGCGAGGAACTGGAAGGAGACGTTGATCACGATCGCGCCGACGACGACGCCGGTCAGGCTCCCGATCCCGCCGAGGACCACGATCGCGTAGATCGTGATCAGGATCGGCAGCGCGAAGTTCCCCGACGTGACCGCCGTCAGGACCGCGGCGAAGACGCACCCCGTGAGGCCGGCGATCCCCGCGCCGAGCGCGAACGCCTTCAGCTTCAGCCGGTTGACGGGCATGCTCATCGCCTCGGCGGCGAGCGGGTCCTCGCGCAAGGCTCGCCACGCTCTTCCGGTCCTCGACTCGCTCAGGAAGTGGAGCCCGACGAGGACGAGCAGAACGATCGCGAGGATGAACCAGTACTGCTGGCGCCGGGTCGTCAGCTCGTAGCCGAAGAGGTCGTTCGGGTCGATGTCCGCGATCCCGTTGGGGCCCCCGGTGAGGCCCTTTCCGCGCACCGTCGGGTTGGCTGCGTTGACGAAGACGACGAACGCCTGGCCGAAGAAGAGCGTCACGATCGCCAGGTAGTCGCCGAGGAGCCGCCTCGAAGGGAGGCCGAGCAGCAGGCCGAGAAGCGCCGTGGCGACCACGACGAGAGGGATCGACACGGCTGAGGGCCAGTGGATCCCGTAGTGCTCGGACGAGAGGAGCGCGTACGAGTACGCCCCGAAGCCGAAGAGCGCCACATAGCCGAGGTCGAGCAGCCCCGCGTAGCCGACGACCACGTTCAGCCCGAGGCCGAGCAGCACGTAGACGAGCGTGAAGATGCCGTACGCGAAGAGGTCGCCTCGGTCCATCCAGAGCGGCAACGACGCCGCGACGACGGCGAAGAGCGCGAGGCGTGCCCAGGCCGGGACGACGTCGTCGACGCGGCGCGCGAGGCCCGCGAGCCCCGACCGCTGCTCGCGGCGGTCCTGGACGCTCGCGACCCAGTCGTCGACGCCGACGCGCGGCTTGTCTTCGCCGGTCGCCATCAGACCTTGTGGATCGCGCGCGTGCCCAGGAGGCCGCTCGGCCGGACGAGCAGGACGAGGATCAGGATCCCGAAGACGGTCAGGTCGGACCAGCGGCCGCCGAGATAGCCGCCGGCCATCGACTCGGCGAGCCCGACGAGCAGGCCGCCGAGCATCGCTCCCGGGATGCTGCCGATGCCGCCGACGACCGCGGCGGTGAAGCCCTTGAGGCCCGCGAGAAAGCCCATGAAGTGGAACACCTGGCTGAACAGGAGCCCGAACATCACGCCGGCCGCGCCGGCGAGAACCGACCCGATGAAGAACGTCGTCGCGATCACTCGGTCGGTGTCGATGCCCATCATCGCCGCAGCCTCGCGGTCGTACGACGTGGCGCGCATCGCCTTGCCGATCGCGGTCTTGGCGATCAGCGCCGTCAGAGCGACCATCAGCGCGACCGTCGTCGAGAGGACGATGACCTGGATCAGCTGGACGTTCACGTTCTTGACGACGAAGAGGGCGTCCGTCAGCGGCCCCGGCTCGAAGAACTCCGGGTTCTTCGACCCCAGGACGAACGAGTCGTAGCTGCGGAACTGCGCGCCGAACAGCAGCAATGCGCTGTTCTGGAGAAAGAAGGAGACGCCGAGCGCGCTGATCAGCGGCGCGATGCGCGGCGACTCGCGCAGAGGGCGGTACGCGAATCGTTCGATCACCACCCCGAGCAGGCCCGCGGCCACCATCGCGGCGAGGAACATGAGCACGATCAGGGGCGCGATCGCGATGCTCGGCGAGAGCGGCCCGCCCAGGAGCGTCAGGACGCCGTAGCCGGTGAAGGCTCCGATCATGTAGACGTCGCCGTGGGCGAAGTTCAGCAGCTTGAGGATCCCGTAGACCATCGAGTAGCCGAGCGCGATCAGCGCATAGAGGCTGCCGAGGGTGATCCCGTTGACGAGGAGCTGGATGAACAGCTCGGCGTTGAAAGCGAGCGGCAGGTGCACGGGGCGAACGTTTTCACAACGGCGTGGGGGCCCAACCAAACAATGGGGGCCACCCGCGGGGGAAGGGGGAGGTGGCGGAGGTGAGGGGGACGGAGGGGGCGGGAGCGGTGGTACAGGGCT
>JAICPI010000018.1 GCA_025929895.1 Thermoleophilia bacterium | reverse complement strand
CGTTCACCCCATCGAAACTCAACGCCGAACCAAACCGCCCCGCACCCGACCACACCGCACCAACCACCGACCCACCATTCCCCGACCCCGACCGATCCACCACCCCAACACCCCCACCCTCATCGAACGAATACGCCGCAACCAGCCCGGGTGGGGCGGCCGAGCGGACGTACGTCGCGATCACGGAACTCGCGGTGGCGGGCGTCGTGAAGCCGTGTTGCGCCGCGCCTCCGTCGGACCAGGACGAGAACGACCACGATTGCCCCGTGCCGTCGACCTGGGTGAACGCGCGGAGGTCCAGCACCCACCCTCTCCACGACGTCAGCGTGTGCGGGCCCGACGCGACCTCACCGTTCACCTCGATCTGAAGACCTTGGGGGTCGGTGTCGAGCGTGAGCTCGACCTTGTGCGGCTGCACGATCCTCGTGACCGTGGTCGAGAGCCCGCGTGAGTCGGTCGCGGTCAGCTGGATCTCGACGTAGCTGTTCGTCGCCGCCGCGAGGTCCTCGGGCGCCGGGGCGACGACCTGCACATCGTTGCCCGTGGTCGGTGCCAGCCATGGGTGGTCGTGAGTGTCGTGGTGCCGGAGGACCCGCCAGGTCAGCGCCGTCGGAGGAAGGCCGCCGTCTTGCGCGTCCGTGGCGGTCCCGTGCAGGACGAGTGTCTCTCCGACGGAGAAGAGCGTCCCCGGTGCCGGCGTGTCGATCGTCACCTGAGGTGGCGTTTCGCCCGGGGTGATCGCGACGACGGCCGCCTCGGAGGACGCGCCCCGGTCGTCCCGGACGGTCAGTGAAGCCGCGAAGTTTCCCGGGGTCGCATACGTGTGCGACGTGGTCGGGAGGGACGTCTCGACGACGCTCGTCCCGTCGCCGAAGTCCCAAACGTACGTCAGGGAATCGCCGGCGTCGGGATCGGCGCTGGTGGAGCCGTCGAAGGAGACGGCGAGCGGCGTTGCGCCCGTCGTCGGCGACGCCGTGAGGCCGGCGGTCGGCGGTCGGTTGACCGCCGTTCCGTACGCGATTCGACGCACCTGACCGCCGGCGCTGTAGTTCGTGTAGTAGAGGGCCCGGCCCGCCGGTACCTGGGCCGCGGGCGCCGGCCCGAACGCGAGGTTGACAACCGCTCCGACGTCGGTCGCGAACTCGCTCCGCGAGTAGCCGCCGGCCCCGTCGGGTGTCAGCAGGAAGATCCTGCCGCAGGTGTAGTCGCCGTACAGATAGGTGTTGTCGTAGGCGGCGGGCCAGATCCCGTTCGGCACGAAGGCGCCGCCCGTGATCGCGGCGCAACCGCTCGAGTGCGAATAGGAGTGGATCGGGTTCGTCATCCCAGGCGGTGGCGGGCCGCAGTTCGTCAGCGAGCCCTCGGCGCAGGGCCCTTCCCGCACGTTCCAGCCGTAGTCGGCCCCGGCGAGGCCGAGATCGACCTCCTCCCAGACGTTCTGGCCGGTGTCGTTGATGAAGAACCTGGTCCCTGCCGCGTTCGGGTCGAACGCCAGTCGAAACGGGTTGCGGAGGCCCCACGCGAAAGTCTCCTGGCACCGGGTGCCCGGCGCGGTGCGGCCGGTCGCGGCACAGCGCGCCGTTCCCGTCCCCTGGAACGGGTTCGTCGGCGGGATGCCGCCCGTGCTCGTGATCCGGAGGATCTTGCCGAGCAGGACGTTCTCGTCGCGAGCCGCGTCGTTCGCGCCCGCGCAGCCCCCGCCGAGGTAGTCGCACCCGCCGTCCCCCACGCTCACGTACAGGTAGCCGTCCTTGCCGAAGTGCAGGTCGCCGGCGTTGTGGTTCCCCGCAGGCGAAGGGATCCCGTCGACGAGGACCGTCTCGGTCGCCGGATCGACGACGTCGCCCGTCATCGTGAACCGGGACACCCGGTTCGCGCAGCTGCCGGACGCGCTGCGTGTGTAGTAGAGGTACACGTAGCCGTTCGCCGTGAACGCCGGATCGACCTCGACGCCGAGCAGGCCCTGCTCGGAGCTCGTGCACACGGAGGAGGCGAGGTCGAGCGCAGACTCCGGAAGCAGGGTGCCGTTCGCGATCACGCGCAGCGCGCCGAACTGCGTCGTCACGAGGATCCGACCACTCGGGGCGAACGCGAGCGACGTCGGGCTCTCGACGGTCGCGACGAGCGTGTCGGTGAAGCCTGCGGGCGGGGCCGCCGCCACGAGCGGCGCCGATCCGACGACCGCGGTCGCCGCGAGGGCGCCGACGACCGTCCCGCGCAGGAGCCTTCGCGGCGAGCGGGCGATGGGTCGACGTTGCCGGACGCGGCCCCGTGCCGACCACCGCGGGACCTTCATGCTTGGCCACAGCCTCACGTGACCGCGCGACCCTAGCGATCGCCATCCGTCCAGGGAGCACGACCCCCGACGGAGCCCTTGCGAACTCGAAGCCCAGCTGTGCGGATGATCAGATCGGGATGCGCTGCGCGACGTTCTCGAGCAGCGCGAGAGCAAGTTGCCCGTCCTCGGACACGAGCCCGCGGAAGCTCGCGCGATCCACGGCGAGGCAGCGAACGTCGGTCAGCGTCTGGACGCGGGCGATCCGTTGACTGTCGGCCCGTAGCAGGGAGATCTCGCCGATCACCTCGCCGGGGCCGAGCTCCGTGTCCACGCCGCGCGCGTGCACGGAGACGCGGCCGTCGACGATGACGAACATCCCCGCGCCAGGCGTCCGCGCCTCGATCACGACCTGCCCCGCCGGGAACTCGACCTCGGTGGCGAGTGACGCGATTCGCTCGAGGGACGCGTCTGAAAGCCCGTCGAAGATCGGCACCGAGCGGAGCGCGTCGACCTTGTCGATGGAGCCCGTCATCTGCGGGTCACGATACGCGAGGAGAGGAGCGGATGATGGGACTCGAACCCACGACCTTCTGCATGGCAAGCAGACGCTCTAGCCAACTGAGCTACATCCGCGCGCGGCCAGTATAGCCCTCACTCTGGCGCATCGAGGGCCTCGTTCACGAGACTGTCCGCGAGCTCGTTGTGCTCCCGCCGGACCGCTTCGTACGAGACGTCACGCAGTCTCCGCGCGAGCCGCTCGGCCTCCGCGGCGAGTCCCTTCAGGGCCTCGTTCTTGATCCGGTACTCGCCGTTCATCTGCTTGACGAGCAGCTCCGAGTCCGAGACGACGCGCACCTCCTCGACCCCGAGCTCGAGCGCCTTCTCGAGCCCCGCCACGAGCGCCCGGTACTCGGCGACGTTGTTCGTCGCCACGCCGATCCGCTCGCCGTGGGCGGCGAGCACGGTCCCGTCCTCCGACTCGAGGACGTAGCCGTAGGCCGCGGGCCCCGGGTTGCCGCGGGCGCCGCCGTCCGTCGACAGGCGCGCCTTCACGGCTCCGGGTCGACGAGCGGATAGAGGTCGTAGGCGACCTGCTCGTAGGGGTGCGCGTCGAGCAGCGCGCGCACGACCTCGACGGCGCGGTCGGCCGGCACGACCGTCTCGACGCGGAGCTCGGCGGTCCGCTCCTCGCGGCCCGGCTCGCCGACGCTCGGCTCGCTGCCCTCGCCGCCCAGGAAGGTGCCCGTCCCGGCCGCGTACCAGGAGCAGCGCGTGTAGTTTCCGATCACGCCGGCGCCCGCGGCGAAGACGGCGTCGCGCGTCGCCTCGAGCGCCTCCCTCGGGACGAACCAGACGAGCTTGTGGGTGCGCGCGCTCACGTTTGCCTGGGATCGAGCGCGGGAACCGCGCCACCATGGCGACGCTACAGGTTCAACCGAGGCCGACCCCCGGGGAACGCGCCGACGGCGCGCTCGAGGTCGACGTGGACGAGGCGCTCACCGTGCTCGCGACGACGATCGAGGACTGGGTGGCGCCCCGGCAGAGCTGGGAGTTCACGCTCCACGAAAGCCACGACTTCGGCCGGACGAACAACGTCGAGGGCAGGCTCCTCTTCGTCGGGGGCGAGCACACGTGCTCCGTGTCCTTCCGCCTCGATCAGCTCGACCGTGCCGACGACCTCGGCGGCGAGCTCGTCCTCGTGCTCGAGGAGCAGGACGGGATCGCGAAGCTCGTGCGCGCGCAGGAGCACGGTTTCGACGTCGAGTTGCACCACATCCTCACGTTCACCTAGGCCCAGCCGCTGTACGGCTCCTCGCGCCGCTCGACCTCGTTCCAGTAGTCGCGATGGTCGACGACGAGGCCGTCGCCGTCGAAGCGGAGGACGGTCGTCCCCGCCAGCGTCAGGCGCGTGCCGGTCTCGACCCAGGTGCCCCACCACTCGATCGCTGCGCGGCCCCCCGAGACGATCGGCTCGCCGAACCAGCACTCGACCTCCGACTCGACGGCGAAGTTCTCGGCGAGGTACGGGCCGACGGTGGTCGGCTCCCGGAACGCGAGCGCGCGGTACGAGTGAGCGTCGGCGTAGAGCGCGGCGATGGCGCCGGGCTCGAGCCGCGGCCACGCGAGCGCCCACGTCTCGGCCCACCGGCGCGCGGCAGCCTCGGCGTTCAGGGCGCCGGGTGCTCTTCCGTGTCGATCTGCGCGCGCTGGAGCTTGCCCGAGTAGTCGATGTAGAGCGACTTCCACTCGGTGAACACGTCGAGTGCGGCCTGACCCGCCTCGCGGTGTCCGTTGCCCGTGTGCTTCGTCCCGCCGAACGGCAGGTGGACCTCGGCGCCCGTCGTGCCCGCGTTGACGTACGTGATGCCCGTGTCGAGGTCGCGCATCGCGCGGAACGCGCGGTTGACGTCCTGGGTGAAGATCGCCGACGAGAGGCCGTACTCGACGCCGTTCGCAGCGCGGATCGCCTCGTCGAAGTCCTTGACGGGAATCAACGCCGTCGTCGGCCCGAAGATCTCCTCCTGCGCGATCCGCATCCCCGCCTCGACGTCGCCGAAGATCGTCGGCCGGTAGTAGAAGCCCTGCTCGAGCTCGCCCTCGCGCGCGGGCTCGCCGCCGGTGAGCAGCGTCGCACCCTCCTTCTTGCCGATCTCGGTGTACGAGTGGATCTTCTCGATCGACGCGCGGTTGATCACAGGACCGAGATCGGTCTCTTCCTCCCAGCCCGGGCCGAGGCGCATGCCCTCGGCGCGCGCGACCAGCCGCTCCTGGAGCTCGCCGTACACCTGTTCGTGGACGATCACGCGGCTCGCGGCCGTGCAACGCTGGCCCGACGTCCCGAACGCTGACCAGACGATCCCCTCCACCGCGAGGTCGAGGTCGGCGTCGTCCAGGACGAGGATCGCGTTCTTCCCGCCGAGCTCGAGGTGGACGAGCTTCAGCTGCTCGGCCGCCGCGTGGGTGACGCGAACGCCGGTCTCGCGCGAGCCCGTGAAGGTGATCACCGGCACGTCGGGGTGCGAGACGAGCGCCTCCCCCACCTCCTCGCCGAAGCCCTGCACGACGTTCACGACGCCGGCGGGCAGGCCGGCCTCCTCGAGCAGCTCGACGAAGCGTTGCGCGAGCAGCGGCGTGTCCTCGGCCGGCTTGAAGACGACGGTGTTGCCGCACACGAGCGCGGGCGCGATCTTCCAGCTCGGGATCGCGATCGGGAAGTTCCACGGCGTGATCACGCCGACGACGCCGATCGGCATGCGCACGCTCATCTGGAACTTGTTCGGCAGCTCCGACGGGGTCGTGTGCCCGAACAGCCGCCGTCCCTCGCCGGCCATGTAGAGCGTCATGTCGATCGCCTCCTGCACGTCCCCGGCGGCCTCGAGCTTGACCTTGCCCATCTCGCGGCTCATCAGGTCGGCGAGGTCGTCCTTCTGCTCGGCGATCAGCGCGGCGAAGCGGTAGAGCACCTCCGCGCGCTTCGGCGCAGGCACGAGGCGCCAGTCCCGCCACGCCTCCTTGGCGGCCGCGACCGCGCGGTCGACGTCGGCCGCGGTCGAGCGCGGGAACTCCCCGATCGTCTCGCCGGTGGCCGGGACGACGCTCGCGAACGTCTCGCCGCCCGAGCCCTCGACCCACTCTCCGCCGATGTAGTTCATGGAGCGCTGCGCAGCTACCGCCACGCGGCCGAGTCTAGCCGTCGACGATGTCGGGAAACGTCCCCGGGACCCGCGGGCGGCGGCGGTCGCGGGTCTCCCGCTTCTCGCCTTCCGGAGGCGTCGTTCCCTGCCGGCGGTCGGGCCCCGTGCGCCGGTCGACGATCACCGTGACGTTCGGGTTGTCCTTGTAGTACTCGACCATCTTGTCGAACAACTCGTCCTCGAGCTCCGGCGGGATCACGCAGTAGATCACGCTCTCAGTGTAGGGAGCAGGGCGGCGCGCGCTAGAGCCGGGCGATGTCCGGGACGAGCCTGCCGTCGTCGGTCACGTGGGCGTTCCACTCGACGAACGACGTCTCGAGCTGCGTCGGATCGTGCCCGCGCTCCGCGAGCCGGACCGGCTGGGCCGAGTCGAGGCTGACGCGGTACTGGTACCACGAGATGTCCCAGACGACCGTGACGACGAGCTCCGACTTCACGCCGGAGAGCTGGACGATCGACACGCGGGGCGGGCCGAGGCTCTTCGCGATTCCGCCGACGGTTCGCCGATAGGGGCTGGCGTTGAAGAGGTCGGCGGCCTCGACCATCGCGAGCTCGGGCTCCGAGAGGCGCCGCAGGATCGGCTCGGGCGCGATCGTCGCGTCGTGGGAGGAGCGGCGGCCGTCGAAGATCCCGGCAAGCCCGAGGCGGCGCCGACGACGCGACTCGGGAACCGTCGGCGACGTCGGGCTGCCCTCCTTGAGCCACCCGTACTCGACCGCCTGCTCCTGGCAGAGCGGGCAGACGTCGACGAAGTCGACGCCGTTCGGCGCGAACCGGATCGCGCGCTCTCCGAGCAGCAGCGAGCGCTCGCAGATCGCGCACGTCCGGGTGGCGGTCGTGCTCGTGATGCGCTGCACAGCCGTTCGAGTGTAGCCCCGGCCCCGAGGCCTCACCTCCTGCTAACGTCTCCCGATATATGTCTGATACATATGTAGCGCCATGAGGCGCGGCCGGGGCATCCGCTTCCTCGAGCCGGGGCTCCTCGCGCTCCTCCGAGAGCGGCCCACGCACGGGTACGAGCTCATCGCCGAGCTCCCCGTCCTGCTCGGCACCGAGCGCGTCGACGTGGGCAACGTCTACCGCGCGCTGCGCGGGCTGGAAGAGCGCGGGCTAGTGACCTCGGAGTGGCACGACGAGCTCCCCGGGCCGGCGAAGCGCACGTACCAGATCACCGACGAGGGCACGCGCGCGCTCGAGCGGTGGGCGCAATGGCTGCGCGAGGCGCGTAGTCGGATCGACACGCTGATCGCACGACTCGAGGAAGGGAGGTGACATGCACGGACGCCACCATCGCCGCCGGGGGCCGCGCCTCGGCGCTCGCTTCTACGAGCGCGAGCGGGTACTCGAGCGGCTGGAGGAGTACCAGCGAGACCTCGAGCAGGAGCTCGCCGACGTCTCGGACCTGATCGGCAGGCTCAAGGACGCGAAGCAGGAGGGCTCGAGCTGACCTCCACGGGTTTCGACCGCGGAAAGCGCGGAGCGCTTTCCGCGGCTAAACCTTCGCTTCCTCGCGGTCCTTCCGGAACGCCTCCATCACCTTCTGCGCGACGTGCGTCGGCACCTCCTCATAGCGCAGGAAGTGCATGTGGTAGTCGCCGCGCCCGCCGGTCATCGAGGTGAGCGACTGCGAGTAGGTGAGGATCTCGGCCATCGGGGCCTCGGCCTTGATCGTCGTCATGCCGCCCTTCGGCTCCATCCCGTGCAGGCGGCCGCGGCGCGAGTTGAGGTCCCCGTTGACCGCGCCGACCGCGTCATCCGGGACTGTGATCTCGACCTCCATGATCGGCTCGAGCAGCACGGGGTCGGCCTTCTCGTACGCCTGCTTGAACGCCATCGAGCCGGCGATCTTGAACGCCATCTCCGACGAGTCGACGTTGTGGTACGAGCCGTCGACGAGGAGCACGCGCACCCCGGACACCGGGGCGCCCGCGAGGTCGCCGCTCAGCATCGCCTCCTGAATGCCCTTGTCGACCGCGGGCCTGAAGCTCTGCGGGATCACGCCGCCGACGATCTTGTCCACGAACTCGTAGCCCGTGTGGCCCTCGATCGGCTCGAGCACGATGTGGCAGTCGCCGTACTGGCCGCGCCCGCCGGTCTGCTTCTTGTACTTGCCCTGCGCGCGGGCCTCCTTGCGGATCGACTCCTGGTAGGGCACGCGCGGCGGGTGCAGCTCGACGTCGACGCCGAAGCGGCGCTTGAGGCGATCGACCCCGACCTCCACGTGCATCTGGGAGAGGCCGGAGAGCAGCTGCTCGCCGGTCTGCTCGTCGCGCCGCAGCATCAGCGTCGGGTCCTCCTCCGCGAGCCGGCGGAGCGACGTCGCCATCTTCTCCTCGTCGCCCTTGGCCTTCGGCGTGATCGCGAAGCTCATCACCGGCTCGGGGAAGCCGAGGCGGGGCAGCTCGACGGACCCACGGTCCGTGTCCAGAAGCAGGTCGCCGGTCTGCGTCTCCTTCAGCTTGGCGACCGCGCCGATGTCGCCCTCCCCGATCTCGGTCTCGTTCGTGTGCTCCTTGCCTTGCATGACCATCAGCGCCCCGAAGCGCTCCTTGCCGTGCGCGCGCACGTTCGCGAGCGTCGAGTCGCCCTTGACCGACCCGGAGAGCACGCGGAAGACGTTGATCCGCCCCGCGAACGGGTCCGCGATCGTCTTGAAGACGAAGCACGAGGTGGCCGCGCCCTCGACCTGGACCGGCGGGCCCTTCTTTGCCGGCGAGGGCACCCCCTCGACGAGCAGGTCCAGGAGCGCGTGCGTGCCGAGGTTCTTCGTCGCGACGCCGCACGCGACCGGGAAGACCTCGCCGCGCGTGACCGCCGTCTTCAGCGCGGTCGCGACCTCGGCCGCGTCGAGCTCCTGCCCGTCGAGGTAGCGCTCCATCAACGACTCGTCCGTCTCGACGACCGCGTCGAGCAGCTTCTCGCGGTACTCGTTCGCCTGGTCCCTGAGCTCGTCGGGGATCGGGACGGGGTCGCCCTCCTTCTCGCCGTCCGGGCTCTCGTACGCGCACATGTGCAGGACGTCGACGATCCCCGTCAGCTCGTGCTCGGAGCCGATCGGGAGGTGGACGGCGACGCATTTGTCGGAGAGCTGCTCCTTGATCGACGTCAGCGTGCGGAAGAAGTCGGCGCGCTCGCGGTCGAGCATGTTCACGAACAGCACCCGCGCGAGGTCGAGCTCGGACGCCCGGGCCCAGAGCCTGCTCGTCCCCACCTCCACGCCCATCACGCCGCTGAGCACGAAGAGCGCGCCCTCGACGACGCGGAGCGCGGCGATCGCGTCGCCCTGGAAGCCGGGGTCGCCGGGCGCGTCGATCAGGTTGATCTTCCGCTCGTGCCACTCGAGGTGCGCGAGCGAGGAGGAGAGCGACATCTGCCGTTTGTGCTCGTCGTCGTCCCAGTCCGTGACCGTCGTGCCGGCCTCGATCGTGCCCAGGCGGTTGACCGCGCCCGTCTGGAAGAGCAGCGCCTCGACGAGGGACGTCTTTCCGACGCCGCGGTGTCCGACGACGGCGACGTTGCGGATCTTCCCCGGCTCGTGGGCCATGCGGCGTTCCTCCTGGGTCGGCAGGTCTCGGCGGTCGATCCTATCGACCGGAGATCCGCGCCTTCAGGCGCAGGATCGCCTTCGTGTGGAGCTGCGAGACGCGGGACTCCGTCACCCCCAGCACCTCGCCGATCTCGCGGAGCGTGAGCTCCTCGTAGTAGTAGAGCGTGATCACGAGCTTCTCGCGCTCGGGCAGGCGCGAGATCGCGTCGGCGATCATCTCCTTCATCTCGGACTGGTCGAGCGCCGTGGTCGGCGCCGGGCCCTGCGTGTCCTCGATCGTGTCGATCAGCGCGACCTGGTCGCCGGAGGAGCCCTGCACCGTCCACAGCTCGTCGAGGGCGGCGATGGACGAGCGCGAGATCTCGGTCAGGCTCGAGTCGAGCTCGTCCTGGGTCAGCCCGAGCTTCCCGGCGATCTCCTCGTCGTTCGGCGCGCGGCCGAGCCTCGCTTCGAGCTCGGCGATCGCCCGCTCGATGTCGCGGGCCCGTGCTCGAACCGAGCGCGGCACCCAGTCCATCGCGCGGAGCTCGTCGATGATCGACCCCTTGATCCGCGCGATCGCGTAGGTCTCGAACTTGATGTCGCGGTCGGGGTCGAAGCGCTCGATCGCGCCGATCAGGCCGAGCAGGCCGTACGAGACGAGGTCGCCCTCGTCGACGTGCGCCGGCAAACCGGAGCCGAGCCTGCCCGCCACGTACTTGACGAGCGGCGCGTAGGTGAGGATCAGCCGGTCGCGCACGGCCTGGTCCTTCGTGCGGCGGTACTGCCGCCAGAGGCTGGTCGTGTCCTCCGCTCGCTCGGCCACCCCGAGAGAATACGGCGTCGAGCGGGCGATCCCTCAGCCGCGCAGGCCGCGCAGCGCCATCGTCGCCATCCACGCGGCGAGCACAGCCGCACCGAATGCGACGGGCCAGGCGTCGCCCGCGGCCGCGTACGCGACACCGGCGAGCGCGAGCGCGATCGTTGCGAAGAGCACGCCGAGCGCGCGGCGCTGCGACACGCAGGGAGGCTACCCGGCTCGCGCCGGAGCGCGTCTACACTGGATTCGCAACCCGTAGGGGCGTAGCTCAATTGGCAGAGCACCGGTCTCCAAAACCGGGGGTTGCAGGTTCGAGTCCTGCCGCCCCTGTGGACGCCCGAGCAGAACGCAAGAAAACGTCCTCGCTGCGCGTCTAGTAGCTATCGGGGGCCGTGGGCGGTGGCGGCCCATCGGCCCGGCCCCCTTGACGACGGTGGTGTCGGGGTCAGGGCGAGTCCCTGCGGCCAGGGTCGCACCTGATCCCCGACTCCTTCAGCCTTGCCACGAGCGCCCCGGAGGGAAACCCGTTCCGCTCGCGGCGGGCCGCAAATACCGGCGCTGTGCCATAGTTCGCGCGCCCTCCGCGGCGCGGCTTGCGGAGAGGTTCGGCCCGGACCACTTGCCGGGCCTTTCCTGTGCGCCGCGGAGGGCTACGTCGCCGACTCGCGCGCTTTCGCCTCGAGGCGCTCGGCCTTCGCGGCTGCTCGCTCGGCGGTCTTGCGCGCACGCTCGACCTCCCGCTCCGCCGCGTCCAGCTCTGCGGCCGCCTCGTCCGCTTCGCGGCGCGCTTCCGCGGCGGCCTCGCGCGCCTGCTCCGCGCGCCGCCGCTGGGCCTCGCTCGGCGCCCGCTCCTGCTTCGGCCGCTTCCGGCGGGGGGTGACGCTGTCCGCGAGCGCGGCGAGCGCGTCGAATCCCTGCGGCTCGAGCTCCTCGGCGAGGCGGCCGTCTCGCAGCGCCTGCCGGCCCTCGTCCGTCGCCGCGCCGGCGTGCAGCGTCTTCGCGACCCGCTCGAGCGTCTGGTCGGACGAGGGATGCCCGCCGTGCTCGAGCAGGTCGGCCGCTGCCGCGCGCAGCCGCCGGACGGCGTCGCGCTCGTCGCGCCGCGCGCGCTCGAACGCCTGCTGGTCGCCGCCTCGGACGGCCTCGGTCTGCCCGGCCTCGAGCGCCTCGCCGGCTCGAAGCAGGCGCCGCAGGTCGACCTCGCGCCTGCGTGCGAGCTGGTTCACCGCCCACGCCGCGACCGACGGCTTCTTCAGCTGCTTGATCGAGTCGTCGCCGGTCCGCTTCGCGAGGGCGTTCCGCGCTGCCGTGAACTCGTCCAAGGGAAGCGCGTAGAGCTCGTCGACCTCGTCCGCCACGAGCTGATCTTCACAGAGCTCTGGCACAGTGTGCGCGTGCGCGCGCTCCTCGTCTTCGCCGCCGTCGCGGCGGCGCTCGGCGTCGCGCCCACCTCTTCGGCCGCAGTCGCCCCCGTCCGCTGGTGCGGGAACGACGTCTCCGCGTCCGACCGGCTCCGCGACCGCCTGGGTGGACCTCAGATCCACGTGGTCTACGCGCTGCCGGCCGACGGCCAGGATCGCTTCGCGGAGCTGGCCTCGCCGATCGCGACGGACATCGCTGCGATCGACGCCTGGTGGCGCCGCGAAGACCCGACGCGCGCGCCTCGTTTCGACCTCTTCGACTTCCCCGGGTGCGACACGAGGATGGGGCTCCTCGACCTCACCTCGGTGCGGCTGCCGCGCCCGGCCTCGGCTTACGTCGACGCCGCCTCGCGGTTCGAGGCCGTCGTCGACGACCTCGCGGCCCTTCGCCTCGGGGACTTCGACAAGAAGTACGTCGTCTTCTACGACGGCCCCGTCGTGGACGACGGCGTCTGCGGCACCGGTGCCGGCCGTGAGTCGCGCGGCCCCTCCTACGCCGTCGTGTACCTGCGCTCGAGCTGCGAGGTCACGGTCGGGGAGGGACGCGGGGCGGCGTGGGTCGCGGCCCACGAGCTGGTCCACGCCTTCGGCGCGGTCTCCGACTTCGCCTCCCACGCCTGCCAGAGCGGCCATGTCTGCGACGGCGGCGCCGACCTGATGGCGGCCTTCTACGAGGGAGGCTTCCTCGACGAGGCCCGGCTCGACCTCGGACGCGACGACTACTACGGCCACGGCGGGCCCCTCTTCGACGTGCGCAACTCGGCGTGGCTGCTCGACCCGGCGGCCCAGCTCGCCGTGACGCTGCGCGTGACCGGCCGCGGCCTGATCGGCTCGGAGCCGGACGGGCAGGGGTGCACGGCCGTCTGCCTGACGGAGTGGGACGGCGGCACCGCGGTGCAGCTCGCCGCTCAGGCGGGCGCGGGCTTCGGCTTCGCCGGCTGGACCGGACCGTGCGCCACGGAGCGCCAGCCCTCGTGCCTCCTCGACGTGACCGCCTCGGGCGAGGTGGGCGCGATCTTCCGGCCGCTCCGGCGGCTCACGGTCCGGGTGACGGGGCGCGGGACGGTCCGCGCCGAGGGCCTGCGCTGCACGCGGAGCTGCGCGCGCCAGGTCGTCCAAGGGCTGCCGGTGGCCCTGCGCGCGAGCGCGGCCCGGGGGTGGCGCTTCACGCGCTGGACGGGTGCCTGCCGCGGGACGCGCCCGACCTGCACGGTCCGGATGGCCGCCGCCTCGCGGGTGACGGCCGTCTTCGTCCGGAGCTAAGGGCAGTAACCGAATCCCGGCGCGGCGCGTTGTAGGCCCGTGGGCTCGATTCGGGTGCTGATCGCGGACGACCACTCGCTGTTCGCGAAGACCCTGGAGGCCCTCCTCGCCGGCGCCGGCGGGATCGAGGTCGTCGGCACCGCGGCGGACGGGCTCGAGGCCGTCGCGCTCTCCGCCACGCTCTGTCCCGACATCGTGCTGATGGACGTGGAGATGCCGCACCTGGACGGTTTCGCCGCCACGAGGCGCCTCTGCGAGCTCGGGCTCGGCACGTCGGTCATCGTCCTCACCGCCTCGGGCGACGCCGAGAAGTCGCAGCTCGCGAGCGAGGCCGGCGCCCTCGGCTTCCTGACGAAGGACCGGATCGGCGAGGCGCTCGTCCCGGCGATCCTGTCGGTGGCCGGGGCGAGCGCTAGGCTCAGCGCGGATGGCAGTGCTGACCTCGCAGGCCGAGCGCGAGTCGGCTGACTTCGAGCGTCGGCAGGCCCGGATGGAGGAGCTCGTCGCCGAGCTCCGGGAGCGCACGGCGCTCGTGGCGCGCGGCGGCGGCGAGAAGGCGCTCGAGCGGCACCGCGCGCGCGGAAAGCTGACGGCGCGCGAGCGCATCGACCGCCTCGTCGACCCCGACACCTCGTTCCTCGAGCTGAACGCCCTCGCCGCGTGGGACCTCTACGGCGGCGACGCCCCGAGCGCCGGGATCGTGACGGGGATCGGCGTCGTGGAAGGGCGCGAGTGCGTGATCGTCGCGAACGACGCGACGGTGAAGGGCGGCTCGTACTTCCCGCTCACCGTGAAGAAGCACCTTCGCGCGCAGGAGGTGGCGGCGCAGAACCGGCTCCCGTGCGTCTACCTCGTGGACTCGGGCGGCGCCTTCCTCCCGCTGCAGGACGAGGTGTTCCCGGACCGCGACCACTTCGGCCGCATCTTCTTCAACCAGGCGAACCTGTCTGCGGCGGGGATCGCGCAGATCGCGTCCGTGATGGGCTCCTGCACGGCGGGCGGCGCGTACGTGCCCGCGATGAGCGAGGAGACGGTGATCGTGCGCGGGACGGGGACGATCTTCATCGGCGGCCCGCCGCTCGTGAAGGCGGCGACCGGGCAGGACGTCAGCGCGGAGGAGCTCGGCGGCGCCGACGTGCACGCCCGCCGCTCGGGCGTGGCCGACCACTACGCGACGAGCGACGAGCACGCGCTCGCGCTCGTCCGCCAGATCGTCCGCAACCTGCACGTCGCCAAGCCGCCTGCGCCCTGGGACGTCGCGCGCTCGGAGCCTCCGGCTGCGAGCCCCGAAGAGCTCTACGGGCTGATCCCCGACGACCACCGCACGCAGGTCGACCCCCGCGAGATCGTCGCCCGCATCGTCGACGGCTCCCGCTTCGCCGAGTTCAAGGCGCTCTACGGCGACACGCTCGTCTGCGGGTTCGCGCGGATCGAGGGCTACCCCGTCGGGATCGTGGCCAACAACGGCGTGCTCTTCGCCGAGTCCGCGCAGAAGGGCGCGCACTTCGTCGAGCTCTGCTGCAAGCGCCGGGTCCCGCTCGTCTTCCTCCAGAACATCACCGGGTTCATGGTCGGCAAGGAGTACGAGGAGGGCGGGATCGCGCGCGACGGCGCAAAGATGGTGATGGCGGTCGCGAACGCGCAGGTGCCGAAGTTCACCGTCGTGATCGGCGGCTCGTTCGGCGCGGGGAACTACGCGATGTGCGGCCGGGCCTACGAGCCGCGACAGCTGTGGATGTGGCCGAACGCGCGCATCTCCGTGATGGGCGGCGAGCAGGCCGCGACGGTGCTGACGATGGTCGGGGACGCCGACCCCGACGAGATCCGCGACAAGTACGAGCGCGAGGGCAACCCGTACCACTCGACCGCGCGCCTCTGGGACGACGGGATCATCGACCCGCTCGACACCCGGCGCGTGCTCGCGCTCGGGATCTCGGCCGCGCTGAACGCGCCGATCCCCGAGACGACGTTCGGCGTCTTCCGGATGTAGCCGTGGGCTATGACGTCGCCGACGTTTCGGAGCTCGAGCCGCGAGGCCCGGGAGGCGTCGTCCGGATGGTCCGAAAGGCCCTCGGTGCGCGCGCGTTCGGGTTCAACTACTTCGACTTCCCGCCGAACCACACGGGCCACGAGCACGACGAGCGCGAGTCCGGCCACGAGGAGGTCTTCTTCTGCGTGCGCGGCTCCGGCCTGATGCGGATCGACGGCGAGGAGGTCGAGCTGCGCGAGGGCCGATTCGTCCGGATCGATCCGGAGCCGAGCCGGGTTCCCGTCTCCGGCCCCGACGGGATGGTCTTCCTCGTGATCGGCGCGCCGCTCGAGGGGAAGTACGAGCCGCCGTCCTGGGGCTGAGCCCTAGCTAGGAGGGCTTGACGAAACAGGCGCTGTGCCGCCGGGCCGCGCTGGACGCCGCGATGCCGCGTCCTCAGTCGCCCCCGTAGCTCCAGGTACGAGGGCTCCCTGCGTCCTTGCCTCGCGACCCCCAGCGCACCCCGACGACGAGGCCCCTTCCGCCAAACCCTCCTAGCCGCCCGGCTGGGCGACGCCGTCGACGGACAGGGTGTAGCGCCCCGGGCGGGAGGTCGACTCCTCCGGGTCGTCGTAGGTGACGATCGCGGCGACGACGTCCGCGCGGGGATCGAACAGCGCGCGGAGGGCGTCGGCGTCGAGCGCCCCGGTGAGGCCGCCGGCGAGCTGGAGCGTGACCTGCGTCGCGGGCACCGCCGGGTCGGTCCCGTAGCCCACGAGCTGCACCGTGTAGCCGAGCCCCCGCCTGGCCTGGGCCGTGCCGCTGAACTCGAGCGACTGGAGCTCGCCCGCCCCGAGGAAGCGGCCGCCCGCGTCGCGCAGGCGCACGAAGTCGGAGCCGTTCGGCGGCGCGCCCGGGGTCGCGTACGTATCCGGGTTGTCCCAGTTGATCGACGCGTCGAGCGTGCCGCTCCGGAAGCGCTGCGAGTCGCCGACGCGCAGCGGCGTCCCACGGTCGAGGACTGCGTCCAGCGCGAGCATCGCCGACCAGTCGTGCATCAGTGCGAGCGGATCCTCGGCCGCTCCGAGCTGCGTGAGCACGCTGCCGACGCCGTCGAGCCCCTGCGCCGGGTCGCGGAAGAGCGCGCCCGCCGCACCGGTGCCGTGCCGGTCGGCCAGGAAGTGCATGAACGTGTAGGCAGCGCCGTAGTCGCACAGGATCTCCTCGTCGCCCTCGTCGCCCCAGCGGGTGAGCGAGTTCTCCGGGCCTCCGGGCCGCGGCTGCGGGTTGAAGCGCGTCTGCACGCTGAGCCAGCCGAGGACACACTGCACGTGCGAGTCGAACCCGAGCTCGTCGATGCGGCGAGACGGGTGGGCGTAGCCGGCGAGGGTCTGCGCGAAGTCCGCGAGCCCCTCGTCGATCCAGTCGAGGTCCGAGCCCCTGCCGCTCTGGAGGAGATGCTGGTACTCGTGGGCCAGCGTCCCCTCGTAGAGGAACGGGCGCGCCGGCGCGCTCGTGCAGTTGTTCCCGGGGACCGGCGCGTGCGGCGGGCTCGCTCCGAGCCGATGCCGCCAGTCGAACCCGTCGATCGTGACGACGTTGCGGTCGACCGCGGCGCTCACGTCGGGCGCGTGGAACCCCGCGATGTAGGGCGTGTTCCTCGAGTTGTTCCGGTCGTAGAAGTTCGCGTCGCGGATGTTGTCGACGAGGACGATCGTCTTCGTCCCGCGCTGGAGCGGGCCGAGGCCGCGCTCGAGCGCCCGGCGACCGTCGCGCGTCCGGGGGGTCCCGAAGATCGCGCGCTGCCGCGGGAAGATCACGCGGTCGAACTCGCGCGCGAGGTAGGTCGCCTGCGCCTTGGTGACGGCGACGCGCCGCCGCGCCTCGACGATGTTGCGGCAGTCGCCCGCCGGGAAGAGGAGATTCTTCGCCACCCAGATCTCGACCCGGGTCCCGCTCGCCGCGCGCGTGAACGGCTTCGCGTAGAGGCGGTTTCGCTCGGCGTCGAGGCTCGGCCAGCTTCGCGTCGGGCCGACGATCCCCAGTGCAGCCGGCGTCGCAGGCTCCGCGCGCGCGAAGGGACGAGCCGCGCTCGCGGCGGCTCCGTCGGGGAGGGCGACGCTCGCGCTGAGCACGAGCGACTCGGCGTCGGAGCGTGCGGGCGAGGAGCCGAGGCAGCCGAAGGCGGCGACCGCGAGGAGCGAGACGTGCCCGAGCCTTCGACGCACCAGGCGCTGAGCGTAGCCGCGATCGCGACTCAGAGCACGAGCGTCTCGGGGAAGGTCGCCTCCCCGGCGAAGCGCTCGAGGCGGTACGGCGCGAGCTCGAACGGCGGGCTCTCGCCGAGCAGCTCGGCGGCGGCGGCCTCGCCCACCGCGGGGCTCTGCATGAAGCCGTGCCCCGAGAAGCCGCAGGCAGCGTAGACCCCATCGGCGACCCAGCCGATGATCGGATGCGCGTCCGGCGTCATGTCGTAGTGCCCGGCCCACGCGTCGGCGATCGTGGCCGAGGCGGCGACGGGATACCGATGGGCGAGCCGCTCGAGCCGGTCGCCGAAGACCGACTCGTCCACCGTCTCCTCGAAGCTCCACCTCGGCGTCGCGTCGCTCATGGCGAGCACGAGCCGGTCGCCCCTGCGCCGGAAGTGGAACCCCGTCTCCGCCTCGACGACCATCGGCAGGTCGGCAGGCGCGTCCACGGGCGACGTGAGCAGGAGCTGCCTGCAGAGCGGACGGACCGGGAGCTCGACGCCGCGCGCCGCGGCGACCTCCTGCGAGTGCGGGCCGCAGGCGATCACGAACACGTCGCCCTCGACGTCGAGCGCGTCGGCGTGCTCGCGCAGGTCGACGCCGCGCTCCACGGCCCGGCGCACGAGCTCCCGCGTGACCGCGGAGGGGTCGGCGCAGCCGTCGTCCCAGCACGCGACGGCGCCGACGACGTCGTCGACCTCGAGACCGGCGACGCGCGCCGGGTCGACGCGTTCCACCGGAACGCCCAGCTCGTGCTGGAGCCCGCGGCGTTCCTCGAGCGCGGCGAGCCCCGCGTCGGTCGTCGCGAGGAACAGGTACCCCACCTGCTCGAAGTACGGCGGCCCGAGCTCTGCGAAGAACCGGATCGACGCCTGCGCGAGCCTCACCTCCGCGGCGGTCGAGAACTGCTGCCGCACGCCGCCCATGGCCTTCGAGGTCGCCCCCGACGCGACCTCACCGACGTCCGCGAGGACGACGTCGCGCGCTCCCCGCAGGGCGAGGTGGTACGCGATCGAGGCGCCGATCGCGCCCGCGCCGGCTACGACGATTCGAGCCACCGGTCCAGCTCGGCTCGCTCGTCGTCACGCAGGCCGCGGAGCGGAGCGCGCACGTCCTCGCGAACCGGCACGCCGCGCCGCGCCAGCACCCGCTTCAGCGCCGCGTGGCGCGGGAACCGCTCGATCCCCGCGCGCAGTGCCGCCAGCCCCTCGGCCTCGCTGCCACCCGGGTCGCGGACGGCGGCGGCCACGCGCTCCGGGAACGCCGCCGCGAGCGCGGACACGGCCCCGACCGCTCCCGCCCGCATCCCCTCGCCGATCAGCGCCTCTGGTCCGACGAAGACGTCGAGGCCGTCGACGAGGTACGGAGCGAACCGTTCCCACGGCGCGTCCGAGACCTTCAGCCCCGCGAGGTTCGGAGCGAACTCGCGCAGGCGCGCGAGCACGTCGAGCGGCACCGCGTAGCCGCTCGCGCGCTCGAACTCGTAGACGTAGAACGGGAGCGGCGCGCACGCGGCGGCGGCTGCGGCGAAGTGCGCGAGCAGCGCGTCTTCGTCGAGCTGGAAGTACGGCGGCCCGATCACTGCTACGCCCGCGGCCCCGGCCTCCACCGCGTGGGCGGCGAGCTCGACGGTCGTCGACGTCGTCTGCGCGCCGCAGTGCGCGATCGCGCGCAGCCCGCCGGCGAGGAACAGCTCGAGGACGCGCTTGCGCTCCTCGGCTCCGAGCAGGATCCCCTCCCCCGTCGTGCCGAGCGCCAGCACGCCGTCGAGGCCGCGGAGGAACTCGCAGTACGGCGCGAAGGCACCCTCGTCGAGGGCGTCTCCGCCGTCGCGGAGCGGCGTCACGGCCGCTGCAAGGGCACCCTTGACCACCTGCGCAATCTACGCTCCCGGCGTGGCTGCGCTCCGCGTCGAACGCGACGGCACGACCCTCCGCGTCACTCTCGCGCGTCCGGAGCGCCGGAACGCGTTCGACGCAGCGCTGATCGCGGAGCTGCGCGAGGCCTTCGCCGACGTCGGGGATGCGCGGGCCGTCGTGCTCGCCGGCGACGGCGGCAGCTTCTGCGCCGGCGCAGACGTCGACTGGATGCGCGCGTCGATCGAGCTGAGCTACGAGGAGAACGTGCAGGACGCACGGCGGCTCCGGCAGATGCTCGAGACGATCGACCAGTGTCCCGCCCCGGTGGTCGCTCGGGTGCACGGGCACGCGCTCGGCGGTGGGTGCGGCCTCGTCGCGTGCGCCGACGTCGCGGTCGCGGCGACCGGCACGCAGTTCGCGTTCTCGGAGGTGAAGCTCGGGATCGTGCCGTCGGTGATCTCGCCGTTCGCGCTCGCGAAGATCGGGCCGGGCGCCGCGCGGCGCTACTTCGCCACCGGCGAGCGGTTCGGCGCCGACGTGGCGCTGCGGATCGGGCTCGTCCATGAGGTTTCCGACGACGCGGACGAGGCGGTCGGGCTCATCCTGGAGGAGCTCGGCAGCGCCGGCCCCGAGGCCGCCCGCCACGCGAAGCGGCTCGTGCTCGAGCGCCCCGAGGGCCTGGCCACCGAGCGCCGCATCGCCGAGCGGCGTACGAGCGAGGAGGGCCAGGAGGGGCTGCGCGCGTTCCTCGACAAGCGCAAGCCCGACTGGGCCGACTAGCGTCCGTTCGTGCGCAGGCTCCTCCTGCTCGTCGGCGCGATCGTCTTCGTCGACACGATGTTCTTTGCGGCGCTGACGCCGCTGCTGCCGCAGTACGCGGACGACCTCGACCTCTCGAAGGCCGGCGCCGGGCTGCTCTCCGCGGCGTACCCGATCGGTGCGCTCGTCGGCGGGATCCCCGGCGGCGTCGCCGCCGCGCGGCTCGGCGTGCGCCCGACCGTGCTGATCGGCCTCGCCGGGATGGCGGTGACGACGGTGACGTTCGGGTTCGCGGAGTCGATCTGGCTGCTCGACGCGTCGCGCTTCCTCCAGGGGCTCTCGAGCTCGTTCTCGTGGACCGCGGGGCTCGCGTGGCTGGTCGCGGCCGCGCCGCCCGACCGGCGCGGGGAGACGATCGGAGCAGCCATGGGCGCAGCGATCGTCGGCGCGCTGTTCGGACCGGTCCTCGGCGGGATCGCCTCCGTCACCGGCACCGGGCCCACGTTCGCGAGCGTCGCGGTGCTGGCGGCGGTGCTCGGCGTCTGGGCCTGGCGGACGCCCGCGTTCCGCCCGGCCGAGCCGCAGCCGCTCTCACGGCTCGTGTCCGCGCTCCGAGACCGCGGCGTCGTCGCCTCCGTCTGGTTCGTGCTCGTCCCCGCGCTGCTCTTCGGCGTGCTCAACGTCCTCGGGCCGCTCCGCCTCGACGAGCTCGGCCTGGCCGCCGTCGCGATCGGCGGGACCTGGCTGGTCGCGGCGAGCTTCGAGGCCGCGCTCGCCCCCGCGGTCGGGCGGATCTCGGACCGGCGCGGGCGCCTCACCCCGCTCCGCGCGGGCCTGGTCGGCTCCGCCGCGGCGACCGCGGCGCTCCCGTGGCTCGGGCACGGCTGGCTACTGGCCGTCTTCATCGTCGTCGCTGCCTGCTGCTTCGGCACGTTCTGGACGCCGGCGATGTCGATGCTCGCCGACCGCGCCGAGGCGATCGGGCTCGACTACGCGTACGGGTTCGCGCTGATCAACCTCGCGTGGGCGCCCGGCGCGGCCGTCGGCGCGGCGCTCGGCGGCGCCGCGGCGCGCGCGACGTCGGATGCCGCCGTCTACCTCACCCTCTCGGCGTTGTGCCTGGCGACGCTGCTCGCGGTCGGGCAGCTGCGTGCGAAACGGCCGGCCACCGCATGACGGCGATCGGGAAGCTGCTCGTGGCGAACCGCGGGGAGATCGCGCTGCGCGTGTTCCGAGCGTGCCGCGAGCTCGGGATCGCGACCGTGGCGGTCGCCGCGCCCGACGACCGCGGCTCGCTGCACGCTCGCTCCGCCGACGCGTCCGTCGAGATCGGGTCGTACCTGTTCTCCGAGGAGCACATCCGCGCCGCGAAGCACACGGGGGCCGACGCGATCCATCCCGGCTACGGGTTCCTCGCCGAGAACGCCGACTTCGCGCGTGCAGTGGACGCGGCCGGCCTGCTCTGGGTCGGCCCACCGCCCGAGGCGCTCGACGCCGCGGGCGACAAGCTCGAGTCGAAGCGGATCGCGCGCGAGGCAGGTGTCCCGGTCGTGGAGGCCGGCGAGCCGGACGAGCTCGGCTTCCCGCTGATCCTGAAGGCGGCGGCCGGCGGCGGCGGGCGCGGCATGCGCGTCGTGCGGAGCGCGGACGAGCTCGCCGACGCGCTCGACGCGGCGCGGCGCGAGGCGCGCGCTGCGTTCGGCTACGACGCGGTCTTCGCGGAGCGCTACCTCGAGCGGCCGCGACACGTGGAGATCCAGCTGCTCGCCGACGAGCACGGGAACGTCGTCTCGCTCGGCGAGCGCGAGTGCTCGGTGCAGCGCCGCCACCAGAAGGTCCTCGAGGAGGCGCCCTCTCCCGCGCTCGACGACGACCTCAGGCGCCGCATGAGCGAAGCGGCCGTGGCGTTCGCGCGAGCGATCGGATACCGGAGCGCCGGCACCGCCGAGTTCATGCTCGACGGACGCGACTTCTGGTTTCTCGAGCTGAACGGCCGCATCCAGGTCGAGCACCCGGTCACCGAGCTCGTCACGGGCGTCGACCTCGTGCGCGAGCAGCTGCGGATCGCGCAGGGCGAGCCGCTTTCGGCGAGTGACGGTCCGTTCCTCGGGCACGCGGTGGAGGTGCGGCTGTACGCGGAGGATCCCCGCACGTTCCTCCCGCAGGCCGGGCGGATCGAGCGCCTTCGCCTTCCGGCCGGCATCCGCGTCGACGCCGGAGTCGCCCAGGGCGACGAGATCGCGCTCGCCTACGACCCGCTGATCGCGAAGCTGATCGCCCACGGCTCGACGCGCCCGGAGGCGCTCGAGCGGCTGGCGCACGCGCTCGACGAAACGGAGGTGGCCGGCGTCGTCACGAACCTCCCCTTCCTGCGCTGGCTCGTCTCCCACCCCACGCTCCGCGCCGGTCGGACCACGACGGCGTTCCTGGTCGAGCACCCGCCGCTCTCGGAGCCGCCGCCGCGGGCAGCCGCCACCCCCTGGCACGGCAGCTTTCGCCTCAACCTGCCCGGCCCCGCGCCGCAGCCGCCGCCCGACGTGGACGCCGCCGTGCACGACCACGCCGCCGCGACCGAGCAGCGTGCGCTGACGTCGCCGATGCCCGGCACCGTGATCCGCGTCTCGGTCGCGCCCGGGGACCGCGTGGCCGCGCGCCAGACGCTCGTCGTGCTCGAGGCGATGAAGATGGAGACGCCGCTCGTGTCGCCCTACGAGGCGGTCGTGCGCGCCGTCCACGTCAGCGAGGGTGACCGGGTCGCCGGCGGCGCGCTGCTCGTGGAGCTCGAGGAGTAGCTACGCGGCCGCCGGCGCGGACCGCTCGGAGCGCAGCACGAGCACGACCACGGCGACGAGCACGACCGCCATCAGCGCGAGCGTTCCGACGTCGTCACCCGTCGGCTTCAGGACCATGTCCGCGACGACGAGCCCGATCACCGTGTAGTCGATCCGCATCCGCGTGAACATCGAGCCGATGTCCCGGGCGACGTCGTCGGTCATGCCGCCCCGCTGAAGGTCGGCAGCGATCGCCTCCGACCGCGGTTTCAGGACGAGGATGCCGGTGAGGAACGTCGCGGCGAAGCCTGCGAGCCCGAGGACGACCCAGAGATCGCCGAACGACCACGGCCCCTCGATCACGAGCAGGATCCCGGCAACGAGCACGAGAAGCGAGACCGGGATGAAGATGCGCTGAGTCAACCACTCCGTCTGGTCGAACAGCGACTTCAGTCCTGCGTTGTCGCCGCCGGTGCGAAAACGGTTCCCGATCACCAGCAGCGCGACGCCGACGCCGAGCCAGACGGCGACGCCGAGCACGTGCACGAGCAGGAGGACCTCGTAGTACGTCATGGGCGCGAGAGGCTAGCGGTTTCGGCGGACGGCGATCCCGGTCAGGAGCTCCCGGACGATCCGCTCCCCCGCGAGGGCGGTCACGTCGGCGGACCCCGGTGCCGTGGGGATGACCTCGACGAGGTCGGCGCCGGCGACGTCGAGGCGGGACGCAGCCTCGCGCACGGCCCAGAGGAGCTCGACGGTCGTCATCCCGCCGGGCTCCGGAGTACCGGTTCCGGGCGCGAACGCCGGGTCGAGCACGTCGATGTCGACGGTCACGAACACGGGGCCGCCGCCGACGATGCCGAGCGCGTCGCCGAGCACGTCGCGGATGCCGCGGTCGCGCACGTCGTGCATGAAGAAGCTCGTGATCCCGCGCTCGCGCTGCCACGCGAACTCCCGCTCGGTGGGCCAGTACCCGCGCAGGCCGATCTGGACGTAGCGCGACGGCTCGACGAGGCCGTCCTGGACGAGCCGGTACATCGGCGTGCCGTGCGAGCGCTCGACGCCGAACACCTCGAAGCCGGTGTCCGCGTGCGTGTCGAAGTGGAGAAGACCGAGCGGTCCTCGCCGCGTCGCGACGGCCCGGACGTTCGCCTCGGTGATCGAGTGGTCGCCGCCGAGCACGACCGGAACGACCTCCGCGTCCACGACCTCGCCGACGACCCGCTCGATCGCCGCGTGCGTCGCGGCGGGGTCGGCCGGGATCACCGGGGCGTCGCCGTAGTCGACGATCCGGAGCGCCTCGAACGCGTCCACCTCGGCCTCGAGGTGCGGCCCCGGCGGGCAACTGGCCGCGCGGATCGCCCGCGGCGCGAAGCGCGCCCCCGGCCGGTCGGAGACGAGGTCGTCCGTGGGCGCGCCGACGATCGCGACGTCGAACCCCGCCAGCTCGGCCGGGTCCTGGGTGTACGGGGCCGCCCCGAAGGTGAGCAGCCCCGCATAGTCCGGCTTGTCGCCGAGCGGCCGCCACCGCTCGAGTGGGTCGACCGGGCTCAGAAGAGCTTCTGGAGCTTCATCGCCGCGCCCATGTCGCCCTTGATCTTGAGCTTGCCGCTCATGTACGCGGTCGTCGGGTTCATCTCACCGGCGACGATCTTGTCGAAGTTCTCGCCCGTCGTGGTGATCGTGACGTCGGCCTCGCCCGTGCCCTCGCTGACGGACACGTTGCCGTCGCGCACGTCGACCTTCCACTGGCCTTCGCCCTCGATGTCGAACAGGTAGGAGTTGTTCACGCCGGCGGTCTTCGACGCGTCCGCGCGCGACTCCAGGGTCTCGAAGAACTCTTTCGTGCTCATGGCGCGAGCCTAGCGACTCAGGAGGGCTCGAGCGCGGGCAGGTAGCGGCGCACGAGCGCGTGCGACAGGTCCCACTGCGCCTCGACGATCGCGAGGCGGTTCCGCTCGAGCTCGCTCTCGGCGGCCTTCGTCACGCGCAGCTGCTGCCGCTCGCGCGACAGCTCGTCGAGACGTGCCTGGAGCACCTCGACGCTCGACTCGTGGGGGCGGGCCGCAAACCGCACTCTCCGGAAGATCGGCATAGTCGGGGGTCGACTGAAGCGCGGATGACCCGTTCGAGGAACGGTACGAAGGCGGTCGGATAGCATCCCCGGCCGCATGAACCTCGAGCTCGACCAGGAGCACGAGCTCGTCCGGCAGACCGTCCGCGAGTTCGCGGAGCAGCGCATCGCCCCCGTCGCCGAGGAGCTCGACCGCGAGGCGCGGTTCCCGTACGACCTCGTCCGGGAGCTCGCGGAGCTCGGGTTGATGGGGATGACGATCCCCGAGGAGTACGGCGGCGGCGGCGCGGACACGGTCTCGTACGCGATCGCCGTCGAGGAGCTGACCCGGATCGACTCGTCGGTGGCGATCACGGTCGCCGCCCACCACTCGCTGGGGACGCTGCCGATCTACTACTACGGGACCGAGGAGCAGCGGCGCGAGTGGCTGCCCGACCTCGCCTCCGGCCGCAGGCTCGCGGCGTTCGGGCTGACCGAGCCTGGCGCCGGCTCCGACGCCGGCAACACGCGCACGACCGCGGAGCTCCGCGACGGCTCGTGGGTGATCAACGGCTCGAAGCTGTTCATCACGAACGCGGGCACGGACCTCACCGCGTGCGTGACGATCACCGCGCGGACCGGCGACGGCGAGGTCTCGAACATCGTGGTGCCGAACGGCACGCCCGGCTACGGGATCTCGGAGCCGATGCACAAGCTCGGGTGGCGCGCGTCCGACACGCGCGAGCTCTCGTTCGAGGACTGCGCGGTGCCGGAGGCGAACCTGCTCGGCCCTCGCGGCGAGGGCTTCAAGCAGTTCCTCGAGATCCTCGACGGCGGCCGGATCTCGGTGGCGGCAATGGGCGTCGGCCTCGCGCAGGGCGCCTACGACCTCGCGTACGCGTACGCGAAGGAGCGTGAGCAGTTCGGCCAGCCGATCGCGCGCTTCCAGGCGGTGCAGTTCGCGCTCGCGGACATGGCGACCGAGATCGAGGCGGGCCGCGCGCTCGTCTACAAGGCGGCGTGGCTGAAGGACCAGGGGCGGCCGTTCGCACGCGAGGCGGCGATGGCGAAGCTCTACACCGGGCTCCTCTCGAACCGCGCCGCGAACGCCTCGCTCCAGATCCACGGCGGCTACGGGTTCATGGACGAGTCGCCGATCTCGCGCCTCTACCGCGACCAGAAGATCCTCGAGATCGGCGAGGGCACGAACGAGGTGCAGCGCATGGTGATCGCGCGGCACCTCGGGCTCTAGTAGGGTCGCTCTCGAGCAGCGAAGGGAGGTGCCATGCGGCTGGGCAGGGTTGAGCGGCCGGCGCGTCGGAGGCGACGCGTGTTGGCCCCGCTCGCCGGCCTCGCGGTCCTCGCCGTGGCCGTCGCCGAACGGCTCAGGCGCGGGCGCAGGCAACACTCGGGCGAAGGGAGCACGCGCATGCTCGAAGCGAACAAGGCGATCTCGCGCCGGATCATCGAGGAGGCCTTCAACGAAGGCGCGCTCGAGGTCGTCGACGAGCTCGTCGGACCGACGTACGTCAACCACGATCCGTCGGTGCCGGACGACCTGATCGGCCCGGAGGGCACGAAGCAGTTCATCACCGGATACCGGGCTGCGTTCCCGGACCTCCGGATCACGATCGAGGAACAGCTGGCCGAGCGCGACTTCGTCGCGACCAGGTGGACCGCCACCGGGACGCAGACCGGGGAGCTCCTCGGGATCGCGCCGACGGGCAAGCAGGCCACGGTGACCGGCCTGACGATCGACCGGGTCGCCGACGGCAAGCTCGTCGAGTCGTGGAACAACTGGGACACGCTGGGGATGCTCCAGCAGCTCGGCGTCGTCCCGACGTTGGCGAACGCCTGAGCGCAGGAGGGGACGGTCCCGGGACTGTCCCCTCGCCGCTCGTTCGAGGGTCGTCGAACGCGCCGTGTCCGCCGATGAACGTCGTGCGTCACCGAGACACGATGTTCGGCTTCCCGGAACCCAGGTTCATGCCGTGCGCCGCCTGCGGCGCGTCGGTCGCCCGCGACGCGACCGAGTTCCACGCGTGCGACGACGAACGCCGGCTCGACTACCTCGTCCTGCAGCACCGGGCCGAAGTCGCGGCGTTCGACGTCCAACTTTCCCGCTATCTCGACTCGCCGCAGGGCCGCTTCGCCGCCTGGGACGCCGAGCGGGCCCGTTAGAGCTCGAGCCTCTCCACCACCGGCGAGTCGCGGAGCGCGGTCGTGCAGCCGCCGACCGTGTAGAGCACCCCCTCGGCGACGAACGCTTGCAGCGCGTGCCGTGTGACCGGCGGGGTCGCGCCGCGGTGCCACGTGCCTTCCGAGGCGTCGTACCACTGGTAGAGGCTCTCCCAGACGGCGTGGATCTCGTCGCCGGAGACGGCGGCGCCGAGGAGCTCCATCGGCTCCGGTAGCGGCGGACGAGACCGCCAGCGCTGCGTTTCGGGGTCGAAGCTGCGCACCTCGTCGAGGATCCGCTCCCCGCGGCGGCCGCCGAGCACCCAGATCTCACCCCGGAAGGCGACGGCGCCGAAGGCGTGGTTGGGCTGGGGCAGATGCGAGGCGAGCTCCCACCGGTCCGCGCCGGGGTCGTACGCGAAGACCTCGTCGTGCTCCTGGCCGTCGCCGAACCCGCCGAGGACGTAGACCCGCCCCTCGACGGCGACGGCCTCGTGGTTGAAGCGCGCCGCCGGCATGGGCGCACGCGGCTCCCAGCCGTCGCCGTCCCACGCCCAGACCGCCCGCGTGTTTCCCTCCCCCGTCGTCCCACCGATCACGTAGACGACGCCGTCGACCGCGGCGGCCGCGGCTGCCCGCGTCGGTGCGGGAAGCGGCGAGAGGGTCTCCCACGCGCCCCGGCGGGTGTCGAGTCGCTGGAACGTCGCGAGCGGGCGCCCGGTCTCGCCGACCATGCCGCCGGCGACGTAGATCGTCGCGTCGACCTGTGCGGCGGCGATGTAGCTCCTGCGCGACGAGAGCGACGGCCCACGCTCCCACTCCTCGCTCGGGCGCGCCGCCTCGCCGCCGCCGCAGGCGCCGAGGCCGAGCACGGCGGCGAGAACGAGGCTAGAGCTCCGACGCCAGCGCATGGCGGAGCCTGCGCCGCTCGACTTTTCGCTCGCGCATCTTGCGCGGGTCGGGGATCGGCACCGCCGAGAGCAACGCCTTCGTGTACTCGTGCTGCGGCTTCGTGTAGACCTGCTCGGCCGGCCCGAGCTCGACGATCTTCCCCTGGTTCATCACCGCGATCACGTCGCTCATCGTCCGGACGACCGCGAGGTCGTGCGCGATGAAGAGATACGTGAGCTGGAAGTCGCGCTGGAGATCCTTGAGCAGGTTGAGGATCTGCGCCTGGATCGAGACGTCGAGCGCAGAGACGGGCTCGTCGCAGACGATCAGCCGGGGAGCGAGCGCCAGCGCCCGAGCGATCCCGATGCGCTGCCGCTGGCCGCCCGAGAACTCGTGCGGGTAGCGGTTCGTGAAGTCCGGATTGAAGCCGACGACGTCGAGGAGCTCGCGCACCCGGCTCGTTCGGTCGCGTCGCGAACCGATCCCGTGCACGGCGAGCGGCTCGCCGACGATGTTCCCGACCGTCATGCGCGGGTCGAGCGAGGAGTACGGGTCCTGGAAGACGATCTGCATCTCGCGACGGGTCTGTCGGAGCTCCTCGCGCCCGAGCTCGGTCAGCTCCTTGCCCATGAAGCGGACCGACCCGCTCGTCGGCTTGAGCAGCTGGAGGATGCAGTAGCCGGTGGTCGACTTGCCCGAGCCGGACTCGCCGACGAGCCCGAGCGTCTTTCCGGTCTCCACGTCGAAGGTCACGCCGTCGACCGCCTTGACCTCGCCGACGGTGCGCGCGATCAGCATCCCGCTCTTCACCGGGAAGTGCTTGTGCAGGTCGCGGACGGAAAGGAGCGTGTCCGCCATCAGGCGCTCGCTCCGACCGGCCGACCCGCTCGCTCGCTCGTCGGGTGCGCGGAGCGGACCCAGTGGCCGGAGCGGAGCTCGCGGAGCTCCGGCATCGTCTCGGTGCACGAGTCCCCGCCCGCGTGCGGGCACCGCGGTGCGAAGCGGCACGCCGGCGGCGGGGAGACGAGGTCGGGCGGCCGTCCGGGAATCGCCGTCAGCCGAGCCTCGCGGATCCGCTCGCCTTCGATCTGGGGCAGCGCGCCGAGCAGGGCCTCGGTGTACGGGTGCTCGGGATGATCGAAGAGCTCGAGCACGGGCGCCTGCTCGACGACCTGGCCGGCGTACATGACGATCACCTCGTCCGCAGTCTCCGCGACGACGCCCATGTCGTGGGTGATCAGGATCATCGCCATGTCGTGGCTCTCCCGGAGCTCGTCGAGCAGGTCGAGGACCTGCGCCTGCACGGTCACGTCGAGCGCGGTCGTCGGCTCGTCGGCGATCAGCAGCATCGGATTGCACGAGAGCGCGATCGCGATCATCACGCGCTGCCGCATGCCCCCCGAGTAGCGGTGGGGGTAGTCGTCGAGCCGCGAGGCGGCGTTCGGGATCCGCACCTCCTCGAGCAGCTCGACTGCGCGCTTGCGGGCTCGCTCGTTCGAGAGGTCGAAGTGCCGCTTGATCGTCTCCGTGATCTGCGTCCCGATCGTCAGCGTCGGGTTCAGCGACGTCATCGGGTCCTGGAAGATCATCGCGATCTCGCGTCCGCGCACGGATTCGAGCTGGCGCTCGCCGAGCTTCGTCAGGTCCCGCCCGTCGAAGACGACCTCGCCGGCGACGATCTTCGCCGGCGGCTTCGGGATCAGCCCCATGATCGAGAGCGCCGTCACGGACTTGCCGCAGCCGGACTCTCCGACGATCCCGAGCGTCCGACCCCGGTCGACCGAGAACGAGACCCCGTCGACCGCGTGGACGACGCCCTCTCTCGTGAAGAAGTGCGTCTTCAGGTCTCTGACGTCGAGGAGCGCCACGCTAGGTCTCGCGGGTCCGTGGGTCGAGCGCGTCGCGAAGCCCGTCCGCGACGAAGTTGGCGCAGAGGACGAGCACGGCGATCGCGACCGACGGAATCACGATCAGGTGCGGGCTCGTGCGGTAGACCTCACGCCCCTCCTGCGCCATCGCGCCCCACGAGGCCTCGGGCGGGCTGATCCCGAGCCCGATGAAGGAGAGGAACGCCTCGCCGAGGACGACGGCGGGCAGCTCGAGGAAGACGGCGATGATCAGCACGCCGAGCGTGTTCGGGAGGATGTGCCGGAGCAGGATCCGGTACCAGCGGGCGCCGATCGCCCGCGTCGCGCGGATGTAGTCGTTCTCCTTCAACGTGATCACCTGGCCTCTCACGATCCTCGCGGTCGTGAACCAGCTCGCGATCGCGAGCGCGACCGTCATCGACCAGAAGTTGATGTCGCCGATGATCGCGAGCGTGATGATCGCGAACGGCAGGTACGGCAGTCCGTAGAGCGCGTCGAGGAACCGCATCATCCCGTTGTCGAGGATGCCGCCGATGAACCCCGAGATCGCGCCGTACGCGACGCCGATCACGAGGATCACGATCGTGGCCGCGAAGCCGATCCCGATCGAGACGCGGCCGCCGAGCGCCGTTCGCGTCAGCATGTCGCGCCCGAACCGATCCGTCCCGAGCGGATGGTCGAGGCTCGGGTTCTGCCGCGCCTGCGAGAAGTCGACCTTGTACGGGTCGTACGGCGAGACCGCGGGCCAGACGAGGCAGTAGGCGAGCACGACGAGGAAGACCACGCCGGCGAGCACCGCGGCCCGGTTGCGGATGTAGCGATACCACGCGTCGCGCCAGAGGCTCGTCTGCCGGATCGGCGCACCTGCTGCCGTGCCGGCGTACGCCCCCGGCCCTCCGACGTCCCGCGTCACCTCCCCCGGCTGGACGACCATCAGGCGCGAGCCTCGCGCGTCCGGGGGTCGAGGACCGCGTAGAGGATGTCGACGACGAGGTTCGCGAGGATCACGATCACGGAAAGCAGGACCGTCAGCCCCATCACGACCGAGTAGTCGCGTGCGGTGACTGCCGTCACGTAGTAGCGGCCGATGCCGGGGATCGCGAAGATCTCCTCGATCACGAACGACCCCGTGATCAGGTAGCCGAGCAGCGGGCCCGCGGCGGTGACGACGGGGATCAGCGAGTTTCGGAGCACGTGGAGGCCGACGATCCGCCGTCGCCGGAGGCCCTTCGCCTGTGCGGTGCGGATGTAGTCCTGCTGAGCCGTCTCGAGCATCGTGCCGCGCACCAGCCGGGCGAAGTACGCGGCCGGCGCGAGCCCGAGCGCGACGACCGGCAGGACCTTCGACTCCCAATTCGTCCAGCCCGACGTCGGGAACCCGACGTCCCACTGGACGACGAAGTAGTAGATGAAGAGGGTGGCGATCAGGAAGCTGGGCACGGCGAAACCCACGTTCGAGAAGAACATCGCCCCGTAGTCGAGCCAGGAGTTCGGTCTGAGCGCGGCCAGGATCCCGAGCGGGATCCCGAAGACCGCCGCGAACAGGAACGCGAGCCCGCCGAGCTCGAGCGAGCGCGGGAAGTGCTCCTTCACGATCTCGTTGACGGTGCGCTGGCGGAGGACGAGCGAGGGGCCGAGGTCGAACGTCAACACACCCTTCGTGTACATCGCGTACTGCACGTACCAAGGGTCGTTGAGGCCGTACTTCCGCTCGAGGTTCCGTTGGATCGACTCGGGGACCGCACGCTCGCTGGTACGGAACGGGTTGCCCTCGATCTGCCGCATCAGCACGAAGGTCAGGAAGATGACGAGGAGGACCACGGGGATCGTCCACACCAGCCGCCGCACCACGTACGCCAACAGCGAGCCCGACACTCCCGCCTCCTTTCCCCCTCCGAGTCTTTCACAACCCGAAGGAGACGGGACGGGGCGCCGTGGCGCCCCGTCCCTCCACCGTGCTTCGGTTTGGGACTACTCGCGAACCTCGACCGGACGCAGGTCGATCTGGCTCGTCGGGTTGATGTTGAACGTCTCCTGGATCGACGGCCGCTCGAGGTGCGTGGCCGTGTAGAAGTAGATGGGGATCAACGGCATCTCGGCGTTCTCGCCGAACATGATCGCCTCCATCTGCGCGTACAGCTCGTAGCGTTCCGCTTCGTCCGGCGTCGCCCGAGCCTCCTCGACGAGCTGGTCGTACTCCTCGTTCGCGAAGTTCGTCGAGTTGTTCCCCGAGTCGCTCGTCCACAGCTCGAGGAAGTTCATCGCGTCGGGCCAGTCCGCGATCCACCCGAGCCGGAACGCGTCGATGTCGTTGCCGGGCGGCGGGCCGATCGCCTCGAGGAACTGCGCCCACTCCTGCTGCCGGATGTTCACCTTCAGGCCCAGCTCCTGCCAGTTGGCCTGGACCGCGACCGCGATCTCGCGGTGTCCGGGCGCGTCGTTCAGGAGCAGGTTGATCTCGGTCTTCGGGTTCTGGACCTGACTCATCAGCTCCTTCGCGGCCTCGATGTCGCCGCTCTCGGGCAGGAACTCGGAGGCGGGGTTGATCGAGTCGAACCCCGGCATCCCCGCCGGCGTGAAGCCGGTCGCCGGAACCTCGTCGGCCTGGGTGATGTTGTCGATGATCGTCCGGCGATCGATCGCCATCGCCATCGCCCGCCGCTGGAGCGGGTCGGTGATGTTCTTGACGTTCAGGCCGTAGTAGTACGTCCCGAGGTACGGGTACTGCTGGTAGTCCTCGGTGTCCTTGAGCCGTGCGATCTCCTCCGGCGGCACGTCGAGGTTGACGTCGATCTCGCCGGCCTCGTAGGCCTGCACGGCGGTCGTGCCGTCCGTGATCATCCGCCCGTTCACGCGGGTCAGGCTGACCTCGTCGGCGTTCCGCCAGTCCTCCCACTTCACCAGGTCGATGCGGGAGTTGTGCTCCCAGGTGTCGAGCTTGAACGGCCCGTTCGTGACGATGTTCGCGGGCTCGGTCCAGTTCTCGCCGAACTGCTCGACCGTCGGACGGTGCACCGCGATGAACGACGTGTGCGCGAGCTGCTGGATGAACCACGGCTGGGCCGAGGTCAGCGTGATGCGCAGCGTCCGCTCGTCGACGGCCTCGACGCCCATCTCCTCACGGAGCGCCTCGCAGTCGCCCTTCGCGGGATCGCACTCGTTGTACTCGGCGGCACCCACGATGCCGAAGAACTGGTACGCGTAGTCGGCACCGAGCTCCGGCGAGACGGTCCGCTTCCACGACCACTCGTAGTCCTCCGCGGTCACGGGATCGCCGGTCGTCCACTCGAGATCGTCGCGCAGCGTCAGCGTGACGGTCTTGCCGTCCTCGCTCACCTCCCACGACTCCGCCGCGTTCTCGACGGCATTGAGCTCGTCGTCGAGCGTGATCAGCGGGTCCATGATGTTGAAGATGATCGCCGCCGACGTCGTGTCGCTGGCGAGACCGGGGTCGAGCGAAGGCGGCTCCGTGCCCCAGTTCACCGTGATGACCTGCTCCGCGGCTGCGCCACCGCCACCGTCGTCACCCTCGTCGTCGTCGCCGCCGCCGCAACCGAAGGCGAAGAGCGAGAGACCGACGGTGAGAACGGCGACCCAGAGCCACGTTCTCTTGAACCTCATCCGTGTCCTTTCGTCAGTATGGGTCCCGCGAGTCGGGTTTCCACGTTTCGGAACTCGAAAACCCGGATCAGTCAGCCAGAGCCAGCATTAACGGGCAGTTAATCCCTGTAGCGATTTCATCAAAATTGGGCGCCGCGACGGTCTTCAGCCAGTTCCTCGACTCCGGCCTCGGCTGCGCGTCGTACCTCGTCGGCGACG
Source organism: Thermoleophilia bacterium (assembly GCA_025929895.1). Taxonomy (GTDB): domain Bacteria; phylum Actinomycetota; class Thermoleophilia; order Gaiellales; family Gaiellaceae; genus JACCTU01. The sequence continues at coordinate 11,735 of JAICPI010000018.1, read as the reverse complement.
AGGACACCGGCGAGGCGACGATCGTCGATCCGGCCTACGCGATCGAGCAGTACGTCGAGGAGGCGGAACGGCGCGGGCTGCGGATCACCCGGGTCGTGGAGACGCACAACCACGCGGATCACGTCTCCGGGCACGGGCGCCTCGCGCTGGAGCACGGCGCGCGCGTGGCGATCCACCCGCTGGCGGAGCCCGAGTACACGTTCGATCCCCTCGCGGACGGCGAGACGATCCACGTAGGAGCCGTGCCGATCCGCGTCGTCCACACGCCCGGCCACCGGCCCGAGCACTGCGCGCTCGTCGTGGACGAGGAGCTCGTCCTGACCGGCGACTCGCTCTTCGTCGGCGACGCGGCGCGGCCCGATCTCGCGGTCGGCGCCGCCGAGGGCGCGGAGGGCCTCTTCGAGAGCCTGCGCCGGCTCGAGCAGCTGCCGGACGGGGTCGCGGTCTACCCCGGCCACGTCGCCGGCTCGCTCTGCGGCGCGTCGCTGAGCCCGGATCCGTCCTCGACGATCGGCGCCGAGCGGCGCTCGAACCGGGCGCTCCTGATCCCCGACCTCGAGGACTTCGTCGCCGACGCGCTCTCCAAGAGCTCTCCGCGGCCGCCGAACATGGACCGCATCGTCGCCTTGAACCGCGGGCCGTTCCTCGCTGCGCCCGAGCCGCTCGCGAGGCTCGACGACGTCTCGGGCGCGGTGCTCGACGTCCGCGACGCGGGCGACTTCGCCGCGGGCCACCTCCCCGGCGCGCTCAACGTGCCGGTCTCCGGCCGGTCGTTCGCGACGCGCGCGGGCTTCGTCGTCGGAGACGAGCCGCTCGTGCTGCACGCCGGGTCCGAGCGGCAGGCCGAAGCCGCGGCCCGCGGCCTGCGCGCCGTCGGCGTCCTCGAGCTCGCCGGGTACGTCGTCGATCCCCCCGGGGCGACGGAGCGGATCGAGCCGATCGACCTCGACGAGCTCGACGAGCTGCTCGCCGGCGGCGCGGTCGAGGTCCTCGACGTCCGCGAGCAGGACGAGCGCGACGACGGCTACATCGCCGGCTCGCGCCACATCCCGTACCGCCTCCTTCCCGCGCTCTCGGACGGGCTCGGCGACCGGCCCGTCGTGACCATCTGCACCTCGGGCTCCCGCGCGGGAATCGCCGCGAGCGTGCTGGCCGCGCGCGGGATCGAGGCGCGGCCGGTGCTCGAGGGCGGCGTGCCCGACTGGACGAAGCGCGGCGGGCGCACGATCGAGTTCCGCCGCTGCGGGAGCTAGCGGAGCCGCTCGACGGGGTAGCCCCACCGCTGCATCGCCTCGACGAGGGCGGTGGCGTGCCCCTCGTCGCGCGTGCCCAGCGTCAGCTCGACCTCGGTCTCCGCGACCGAGACCTGCATCCCCTCGCGGTGGTGCTCGACCGAGACGACGTTGACGCGCTCCTTGGCGATGAGCGTCAGCAGCTTCACGAGCTCGCCCGGACGGTCCGGCACGCGGCTGCGGACGACGAGGTAGCGGCCGGCGATCGTGAGCCCGTGCCGCATCACCGTGATCAGGAGCGAGGCATCGATGTTCCCGCCCGAGAGCACGACGGCGACGGTCCCCTCGCCGCCCACGCGGCCTGCGAGGAGCGCCGCGAGCGACGCCGCCCCGGCGCCCTCCACGACGAGCTTCGCCCGCTCGAGCAGGAGCACGATCGCCTGGCTGATCTCCTCGTCGGTCACGGTGACGACGTCGTCGACGCGCTCGCGGACGATCGCCCGCGTCAGCTCGCCCGGATTCTTGACCGCGATGCCCTCGGCGATCGTGAGCCCGCGCGGCTCCTCACCTGCGAACGGCGCGCACGCGGCAGCCTGCACGCCGACCACGCGCGTCTTCGGGCTCAGCTCCTTGACGACCGTCGCGATCCCCGCGGCGAGCCCGCCGCCGCCGATCGGCACGACGACGGTGCCGAGCTCGGGCAGCTGCTCGACGAGCTCGAGGCCGATCGTCCCCTGCCCCGCGATCACGCGCTCGTCCTCGAACGGGTGCATGAATGTCGCGCCCGTCGTGTCGGCGTACGCGCGCGCCGCGTCGTACGCGTCGTCGAACATCTCTCCGCCGAGCTCGATCCTCGCGCCGTAGTTCTGCGTCGCCTCCACCTTCGCGACGGGCGTGTCCTGCGGCATGAAGATCGTCGCGTCGACGCCTGCCTCCCGGGCCGTCCACGCGACCGCCTGTGCGTGGTTCCCGGCGCTCGCGGCGACGACGCCGGGCGCGCGCTCGGCCTCCGAGAGCATCGCGAGGCAGTTGCCGGCCCCGCGGATCTTGAACGAGCCCGTCCGCTGGAGGTTCTCGGCCTTCAGCCAGACGTCTCGGCCGACCATCCGCGCGAACGATTCCGACACGTAGACCGGCGTCTCGCGCGCGACGCCATCGAGGCGCTCGCGCGCCTCGCGGACGTCAGCGACCGTCGGACCGGTCATCGACCTTGAACACCTTCTCCATGATCTCGCGAACGGCCGTGAGCGGGTCGAGCCTTCGGCCCTGCACGTCGTCGAGCAGGCGGCGGAGCTCGGGGTCGTCGCGGACCGCCCGCTCGAGGTGCGTCTTCGCCCGGGCGGACGCGACCGCGAACACCTCGCCGGCGAGGTTCCGCCTCCGGCGCTCGTCGAGGCCGCCGTGCTCTTCGAGGAATGCGCGGTGCCGCTCGACCTCGCCCCACAGCTTCGCCACGTTCTCGGAGCGCACGGCCTCGGTGAGCACGATCGGCGGCTTCCACTCGCGCTCCTTGTCGAGACCGAGGATCGACCGGACCTCGTTCACCATCGTCTTCGCGGCGGGGTGGTCGAGCTTGTTGACCGCGATCACGTCGGGAATCTCCATGATCCCCGCCTTCAGCGCCTGCACCGAGTCGCCGGACCCCGGCATCAGCACGAGCAGGACGGTGTCGGCGATCCCGATCACCTCGACCTCGCTCTGCCCCGCTCCGACGGTCTCGAGGAAGATCACGTCCTTCCCCGAGGCGTCGAGCACGAGCATCGCCTGGAGCGTCGACTCGGCGAGCCCGCCCAGGTGGCCCCGCGTACCCATCGAGCGGATGAAGACGTCCGGGTCGAGGAAGTGTTCGGCCAGCCGGATGCGGTCGCCCAGGAGCGCACCCTGCGTGAAGGGGCTCGACGGGTCGACCGAGAGCACGCCGACGGTCTTGCCGAGATCGCGGACGTGGCGGACGAGCGCGGCGATCAGGGTCGACTTCCCGACCCCCGGCGGGCCGGTGACGCCGATCGCGTAGGCGCCGCCCGTCTCCGGGTAGAGCTCGCGCACGAGCTCGTACGCGAGCGGCTCGGAGTTCTCGACGAGCGTGATCGCCCGTGCGACCGCGCGTCTGTCGCCGGCGCGTACGCCGGCGGCGAGGGTCTCGCGCGTCCACTCCCGCCGCCGCGCCACGGTCGCGAAGGTTACTCGCGCCGCGCGTCGGCTTCGGCCGCGGCGGACACGACGGGCACGGGGGCGAGCACCGGTTGCACCGCCACCGCGGGCGCGATCATCCCGCGCCCGAGCACGTAGGCCGAGAGCGCGGCTACGGCGGCGATCACGCCGGCGATCGTCCAGGTCATCCGGGCGCCCAGCGCATCGGACACGATCCCGCCCAGCATCATCCCGACGAAGAGGACGCTGTAGTTGACGCTCATGACGAGCGTGAGCGCGCGACCTCGCACGCGGTCGTCGGCGCCGCGCTGGACCAGCACGCTGTTCGCGACGACCGCGACGCCGTTGCCGACGCCCATGCCGACGACGACGACGGCGGCGATCCAGACGTTCGGCACGACGGAGACGATCAGCAGCCCGGCGGCCATCGCCGCGATCGCGCCCACGTACGCGTGAGCCGTCCCGAAGCGCTCCGACGCCCACCCCGCGCCGAGGCTCCCGATCACGAGCCCGAGCCCGATCGCGGCCATCAGGAGGCCGAGGCCGAAGTCGCCGGCGTCGAAGTCGACCTCCGCGAGCTCGACCTGGGCGACGTCCGAGTGGCCGATCGCCAGCATCACGAGGCTCCACGCGACCAGCACGGTCAGGAGCGCGCGCGAGTTCTTGACGACCGAGAAGCCGCGGACGATGTCGCGCCAGTGCCCCTCCGTCAGCGCCTTCTCGGACTGGAGCAGGCGCTCGCCGATCCGCACGATCAGGAGCGCGGAGAAGAGGAACGTGACCGCGTTGAACCAGTACGCGACGTCCGGCCCGCCGGAGACCCAGAGCAGGAGGGCACCGAGCAGCGGCCCGAGCATCCAGGTCAGGTTCTCGGCCGCCTGGAAGAGGCCGTTCGCACGCGGGAGCTCCTCGTCGTCGACGAGGTTCGGGAGGCCCGCGTAGACCGCGGGCCGGAAGAACCCGGTCGCGAAGCCGACCACGCCCGCGAGGGCGACGACCATCGCCGCGCTCGTCGCGAACGGGAGCGCGACGAAGACCGCGCAGCGCAGCAGGTCGGACGCGATCATCAGGCGACGACGCGAGAAACGGTCGAGAAAGGACCCGAGCAGCAGCCCGATCACGATGATCGGCACGAAGTCGGTGACGAGGAGCGCGGCGACCCACTTGCCGGATTCCGTGCGGTCCCAGACGTCAACCATCAACGCCAGCACGGCGAGCCGCGTGCCCAGGCCCGAGCCGATCGCGGCCACGAAGAGCAGGCGGAAGTCTCGAGCGCGGCGGAGGAGGTCGAGCTGGCGGCCGGCGACCCTCTGGAGCACTCATCCAACGCTAACACCTGTCCACGCGGGGGCCACCCCCGCCCGAGTGGTCAGCCGCGCGCGGCGGCGCGGACGCGCCCGAGCGCCTCGTCCAGAAAGGCGTTGTCCTCTGGGGACCCGACGGTGACGCGGATCGCGCCGGGCGCGCCGAAGCCGGCCAGCGGTCGCACGATCACGCCCTCGCGGAGGAGTGCCTCGAACAGCGGCCTCGCGTCGTCGTCGCCGCTCTCCGCGTAGACGAAGTTCGCGACGGCGGGGCCGACGCACGCGAGCCCGTGCCGCTCGAGGATCTCGACGACGCGCCCGCGCTGCTCGGCGTTCACGCGCGCGCGGCGCGCGACCTCGTCCCGGTCGTCGAGGCTCGCGACCGCGGCGGCCTGCGCGGCGGCGTTGAGGTCGAACGCGCGGCGGACCTTCCCGATGGCGGTCACGACGCCTGGGCTGCCGACACCCCACCCCACGCGGAGCCCCGCCAGGCCGTAGATCTTCGAGAACGTCCGCACGACGAGGACGCGGTGACCGCGGCGGTGGTACTCCTCGATCCCGTCGGGGTAGTCCGCGTCGTCGACGTACTCGAAGTACGCCTGGTCGAGCACGGTCAGCACGTGCTCGGGGACGCGCTCGAAGTACGCGTCGAGCTCGGCGCGCGTGTTCATCGTCCCGGTCGGATTGTTGGGGTTGCAGACGTAGACGACCTTCGTGCGTGGGGTGACGGCGCCGAGGATCGCGTCGAGGTCGTAGCGGCCGTCCGTCAGCGGAACCCTGACAGCGGTCGCACCGAGCTTCGCGGCGTCGATCACGTAGCTCGGAAACGACGGCCAGCCACACACGATCTCGTCGCCGGCGTCGAGGAACGCCTGCGAGACGCCGTCGACGATCCCGTCCGCGCCGGCGCCGACGGCGACCTCCTCGAAGGCGACGTCGAACCGCTCGGCCAGCGCGGCGCGCAACCGGTACGCCCCGCCGTCGGGGTAGCGGTTGAGCTCGTGCGTCGCGCGCTCGATCGCGGCGAGCGCCGCCGGGAAGGGCGGGAACGGGCCCTCGTTCGAGGCGAGCTTGACGACGCGCTCGAGGCCGAGCTCGCGCTGCACCTCCTCGACCGGCTTGCCCGGCTCGTAGGGGGTCAGGCCCGCGACCGCGGGCGTGACGAACTCGTCCGGGACCTCGGCCGGGCCCACGGCTGGGCTAGGCGGCGTCCGGCGGCTGCTCGTCGTCGTCGCGGCGGCGCCAGAAGAACAGCCCGGCCCCGAGCGCTGCGAGTGTGCCGACGAACAGCTTCTTCTTCGGACGACCCTCGTCGGTGCGGACGACTGAGCGCGCCTTGCGCGCGGCCACCCGCTTCCCGACCACCCAGGTCAGCCAGCCGAGCGCGGCGTTGCGGCGGTTGAAGATCGACACCCGCGGGAGGCTACCGCGTCCGGCGGGTCGATGGTCCCGGGGCCCGCGGGCGGCAGGGCCCCGGGAGAGGACGAGGGCACGTCCACCCGATGAGATGCCGCGGCGGGAGGAAACTTGCGGGCTACGGCAGCACGGGCGCGTCGACGGGAAGCGGCGGAACGGTCACGGGCACCGTCAGCGGCGGGACCGTGACCACGACCTCGGCGACCTCCGCGACCTCCGCGACCTCGACGGTCGGCGTGGCGACGACCGCGACCGGTTCCGTTCGCTGCTGCTGTGGCGGGGTCAGGCTCGTCGCCGCCGCCACCGGCTGCGAAGCCGGGGCCGGCGCAAGGGTCTGCGGGAGCGCGGCGGGTGTGGCGGCCGGCGCCGCCTCGTGGACGATCGTCGTCCGGGACCTGAGTGCAGGACGGGCGGCGACCCGTCGCTCGGCGCTCCGCGCGGCGCTCACGACCTGCCTCACGGCCGGCGGTACCGCAGCCGCGCGCGTCGTCTTCACGACGGGCGCCGCGACGAGCGCGTCCGCCTGGGCCCGCTCCTGCGAGCCTCCCGCCGCGGCGACGCCGGCGGCGAGGATCGCGGCCACCTTGATCCCGATCCCCGAGCCTGCTGCAGCACCGCCCCACGTCGCGATCGACGCGGGGAGCGGGAGCGGCCCGAGACTCCGCAGCGCCGAGCGGCGGGCGCGCTGGCGACGGGCGAGCGAGGCGCACTCGCCGCACTCGCGCAGGTGCGCCCTCAGGAGCGTTCGTCCCTCGGCGCCGAGCCGACCGTCGAGCTGGAGCGAGAGCGAGTGCTCCGCGTCTCCGCACGTCAGCGTGCCCTCGAGCTGCTCGCGGAGCGCGCGCCGGGCGCGGAAGAGCAGCGTCTCCACGGCCGAGCCCGAGACCTCGAGCGTCTCGGCGATCTCCGCGTACGAGCGGCCCTCGAGCTCACGCATCACGAGGGCTGCGCGCTGGTTGAACGAGAGCGCGCCGAGCGCCCTGAAAAGCTCCGCGACGTCGACGTCGGACTCCGACGGCGGCGCCGCCTCGGTGAGCTCGTCGTCGAACGCCACCTCCTGCGGGCGGCGGCTGTCGTCGCGCGCGCGCGTGCGGCAGGTGTTGTGCGCGATCGTGATCAGCCACTTGCGCGGATGACGCGGCCGGTCGCCGCGCTGGATCGCGCGGTACGCCTTCATGAACGTCGTCTGCGCGGCGTCTTCGGCGTCGGCCCGGTTGCGCAGCAGCATCAGCGAGTACCGGTAGACGTCCTGGACGTGCGCACGGTAGAGCCGCTCGAAGGAGCGCTCGCTCGTGTACCGGTGCGCGAGGATCGACGTCATCGCCGTTGCCGAAGTGACAACGGTCGAGCTGTACCCCGGGATACTCGTCTTTACGCCCGGGCCGGTGCGCGCTTGCGGTTCGGGAGGTGGATCGCGCGTCCCAGCGCGACGAGGCCCGCTTCCTTGACCGCCTCCGAGAGCGTCGGGTGCGCGGCCATCCCGTCGGCCACGGTCTCGACGGTCGACTCCGCGTCGATCGCCACCACCCCGGCCTCGATCAGATCGGTCACGTGCGGGCCCACCATCACGAGCCCGAGCAGCTCGCCGTAGCGCGTCTCGTGGATCGACTTGACCCAGCCGACGGTCTCGTTCTGCATCACCGCTCTCGCGTTCGCGACCCACGGGAACTGGCCGACTGCGACGTCGTCGCCGTACTGCTCGCGGGCCTCCACCTCGGTCAGGCCGACTCCCGCGATCTCCGGGTCCGTGTAGATCGGACGCGGGACCGCGCGGTTGTCGACGACGGCGTCGTGGCCCTGCGTGTTCTCCGCGGCGACCTCGCCCTCGCGGAAGGCCGTGTGCGCGAGCTGCCAGTACCCCGCGCAGTCGCCGACCGCGTAGATGTGCTCCACGGTGGTGCGGCGATGCTCGTCCGCCGCGATCCCCTTGCGCTTGTCGAAGTCGATCCCGAGCTCCTCCAGGCCGAGGTTCTCGACGACGGGGCCGCGGCCGACGGCGACGAGCATCAGGTCGGCCTGCACCGTCTCGCCCTCGCCGAAGTGGATCGCCAGCTCGGAGCCCGAGTCCTCGACCTTCGTGCACTGCTTCTCGAGGTGGAGCGCGATCCCGCGCTTGCCGAACTGCTTCTGGAGCTCCTTGGCCGCGTCCTCGTCCTCGAGCGGGATCAGGCGCGGCAGCATCTCGATGATCGTCACCTCGCTGCCGAAGCGCTGGAAGATCGAGGCGAACTCGACGCCGATGATGCCGCCGCCGAGCACGACGAGCCGTTTGGGCACCTCGGTCTGCTCGAGCAGGCCGGTCGAGTCGATGCAGCGCGGGGAGTCGAGCCCGTCGATCGGCGGACGGAGCGGGAACGAGCCGGTCGCGATGATCGCGTGCTTGAAGGTGACGTCCTCGCCGCCGTCGACCGCGATCGTGTTCGCGTCCTTGAACCTGCCGGTGCCCTTGACCCACTCGACGCCGTTCGCCTTGAACAGCGAGGCGATGCCGCCGGTCATCTGCTTGACGACCCCGTTCTTCCACTCGCTCGCGACCTTCATGTCGAGCTGCGGCTCGCCGACGTTCACGCCGAACTTGGCGAACGACTCGTGCGCCTCCTTCAGCGCGAACGCGGTCTGCACCCACGCCTTCGTCGGGATGCAGCCGACGCGGAGACAGGTGCCGCCGAGCTCGGGCTCCTGCTCGATGCAGACGGCCTTCGCGCCGAGCTGCGCGGCGCGGATCGCGGCGGTGTACCCGCCGGGCCCGCCGCCGAGGACTGCGACGTCACATTCCACGGAAGCGATCCTAGCGAGGGCCGATCAGGCGAGCGCCGGCTCGATTCGAGCTCTTAACTCGTGCGCAAGCGCGTCGCGTTCGCCCTCCGGTACCCACTCCGCCTCGGGAACGCCGAGGAGCCGAACGATGAACGTGCCCTTCGTGTCGTCCGGCAGGTCCGGCATCCGCGGCACGACGTGCGCGTGGAGGTGGGCGAACCCCTTCTCCTCACCGAGGATCATGAGGTAGGTCTTCGCGCAGCCGACGACCTCCTCGAGGGCGGCGGTCGCGGCGCGCGCGAGCCGTGCGAATGCGACCGCCTCGGCCGACGTGAGCTCCGCGAACGACTCGACGTGCCGCAGCGGGACGAGGACGAGCCATCCCGGAAGCGACGTGTTGAACGCGTGCACGAGCCGCCAGCCGTCGCGCACGACGATTCGCTCGCGCGGTGGCAACACGTCGAGCCGAGCGTTCCAGCGGCAGGGAAAGCAGCCCTCGACCGTCACGAGCCCATCCTGGCCGATGCAGACACGGCCGGTGCCTGGCACCTGCCATGTCCGGGACAGCCACGACTTCGAGTGGCTCACCCCTCGGTGCTCCACGAGCGGCCATGCGCAGTGCGGCCAGGTCCGGTGCCCGGCACCGGACCTGGCTCGAAGGGCAGCGAGCCCGGCGCCCGCAGAGGTCGCCGGCGCAGTGGTCGAGCGCGCGCACGAGCGCGCGCAGGCGCCGGCCCGCGTCCGTCAGGCGGTACTCGACGCGCGGTGGGCGGGCGTCGATCACTCGGCGCTCGAGGATCCCCGCCTCCTCGAGCTCGGAGAGCCGCTGCGCGAGCGTGCGCGGCTGGATCCCCGGGAGCGTCCGCTTGAACTCGTTGAAGCGGATCGCGCCGCCGTGCGAGGCGTAGACGATTGCGAGCACCCAGCGCCGCCCGAGGAGATCCGCAGCGCGGGCGACCTCCTCGGGCAGCGCCTGCGCGCTACGCGGCGACGGCACGGTGCGAAGCCTCCGGCTCGAGCGCGAGCTCGAGCACCTCGCCCAGCGTCATCACCGGATGGAACGCGAGCTCCTCGCGGACGTCCGCCGGCACGTCGTCGAGGTCCGCGCGGTTCCGCTCGGGGACGATCACGTCCTGGAGGCCCGCGGCGTGCGCCGCGAGCGCCTTCTGCTTGAGGCCGCCGATCGGGAGCACGCGCCCCTGGAGCGTCACCTCGCCGGTCATCCCGACCGTGTGCCTCACGGGCCGGCCGGAGAGGAGCGAGGCCAGCGCCGTCGTGATCGCGATGCCCGCGCTCGGCCCGTCCTTGGGGATCGCTCCCGCCGGGACATGGACATGGAAGGACACGTCGTCGAACGCGGCCGGCTCGATCCCGAGCTCCTCCGCGTGCGAGCGCACGTAGGAGAGCGCGATCTGCGCCGACTCCTTCATCACGTCGCCGAGCTGGCCGGTCAGCACCAGCCGCCCGTCGCCCTTCATCCGCGTCGCCTCGATGAAGAGGATGTCGCCGCCGGTGCCGGTCACCGCGAGGCCCGTCGAGACGCCGGGCACGGCCGTCCGCTCCGCGGCCTCCTGGTAGAAGCGCTGCCGCCCGAGCGCGTCGCGCACAGCGTCGAGGTCGATCGCGATCGGCGGCTCGACCTCGCCGGAGACCAGGCGCGTCGCCGTCTTGCGCAGGAGCTTCCCGAGCTCGCGCTCGAGCTGACGGACGCCGGCCTCGCGCGTGTACTCGGAGACGATCGTCTCCAGCACCGAGTCGTCGGCCGCGACCTCGCCCTCGCGGAGACCGTTTCGGTCGCGCTGGCGCGGCCAGAGGTACCCGCGCGCGATCGCGACCTTCTCGTCGACCGTGTACCCGTCGAAGCGGATCACTTCCATGCGGTCGAGGAGCGGCTGCGGAATCGTGTCCGCGATGTTCGCCGTCGCGATGAACACGACCTGCGAGAGGTCGAGCTCGACGTCGAGGTAGTGGTCGCGGAACGAGTCGTTCTGCGCCGGGTCGAGCACCTCGAGCAGCGCGGCCGACGGGTCGCCGCGCCAGTCGGCGCCGACCTTGTCCACCTCGTCGAGCAGAATCACCGGGTTCATCGTCCCGGCATCGCGCAAAGCCCGCACGAGCCGGCCCGGCAGCGCACCGATGTACGTGCGGCGGTGACCGCGGATCTCCGCCTCGTCGCGGACGCCGCCGAGCGACATGCGGACGAACTCGCGTCCGGTGGCGCGGGCGATCGACTCCCCGATGGAGGACTTGCCGGTACCGGGCGGCCCGATCAGCGTCAGGATCGCGCCGCTCTTCTTGTCCTCCGCGATGCCGCGCTCCTGGCGCAGCTTGCGGACGGCGATGTACTCGACGATGCGGTCCTTCACGTCCTCGAGGCCCGCGTGATCGGCGTCCAGCACCTCGCGGGCATGGACGGGATCCAGCCGCTCGTCCGAGCGCTTGCTCCACGGCACGGCGATCAGCCAGTCGAGATACGAGCGGATCATCGAGCTCTCGCCCGACTGCTCGCCCATGCGCTCGAGCCGGCCGAGCTCCTTCTCCGCCTGCTCCTGGACCGCCTCCGGCATGCCGGCCTCGGCGATCTTCTTGCGGTACTCCTCGATGACGGAGCCGTCGTCGTCGCCGAGCTCCTTCTGGATCGACTCCATCTGCTTGCGCAGGAAGTACTCGCGCTGCTGCTTCTCCGCGCCGGACTGGACGTCCTCGCGGATCTGCCGGCGCACCTGGAGCTCGGTGAGGCGCTCGCGCTGGAGCTCGAGCGAACGGCGAAGCCGCTCGGTCACGTCGAGGATCTCCAGCAGCTCGACCTTGTTGTCGTAGGTCAGGTCGGGCGAGTAGCCGGCCGTGTCGGCCAGCGCGCCCGGCTCGATGATCG
>JAICPI010000103.1 GCA_025929895.1 Thermoleophilia bacterium | reverse complement strand
GGTACGGCTTGTACCGCCAGAAGCCGCTCGGGCTCGCGATCACCTGCTCGTCGCTCTCGAACGTGATCCGGTAGGCGATCCAGTAGTTCGCGAGCACGCGGCGCGCGTTCCGCTCCTCGAGCGTCTCGAGCACCGGCGTGATGTCCGCCGGGACGCGCAGCGGCGAGTAGCGACCCTGGTCCTCGAGCTCGACCAGCCCGAACACCGAGAGCGCGACCGCGCACGTCAGCCCCGCACCGGCCGGCAGGACGCCTCGGCGCGTGAGCGCCCACGCGAGCAGGAGCGCGGGCACCGGAGCGAGGAAGACGAGGTAGCGCGGCTCGTCGAGGAAGTACGTGAACTCCGAGGCCGCGTAGAGGAACGGGAAGGCAGCGCCGAGGACGAGCACGAGCTCGAGGCCGGGCGGACGACGAAGGAGCAGGAACGCGAACCCGGCGAGCGCGAGCACAAGGACGACGACGCCGAACGTTCGCCCTCCGACCCAGTCGAGCGAGTACGGCAGCCGCAGCCCGAGCCACGACGGCAGGACGACCGAGAAGAAGTCCGTCAGGCGCTCGACGTACGAGGTCTCCTCGCCGACCACCGACCGGGGCACGACCGCGTTCCAGCCGTGCGTCGCGTTCCAGGCGAGCCAGGGAAGCGCGCCGACGAGCAGCCCCGGGAGCGCGAGCAGGCTGAGCCGGTAGGCCGCGGGCCGCCTCCAGGCGAGCCAGGCGAGCGCCGGGAGAGCCAGCAGGAACGACTGGAGCGTCGCCCAGACGCCGAGCCCGAGCACGAGCCCGAGCAGGGCCGCGTCGCGGCGCGAGTCGCGCTCGCGCAGCCGGAGCACGAGCAGCACCGCGGCCAGGCCGATCGCGAGCCCGGAGCCGTAGAAGCCCCGCGCCTTCGTCGACCACCAGACGAGGAACGGCGGCCAGACGCAGAACAGCCCCGCGGCGATGCGCGCCGCCGGCTCGCCGACCGTCCGCCGGCCCACCCGCCAGAGCAGGACCGCGGCGAGCGCGAACATCGCGACGGAGACGAGCTTGAGCACGAGCGTGCTCGGACCGGTGACGGCGAACGCCGCGGCCGTCGCGAGCGCCTCCTGCGAGCCGCCGTAGAGGCCGCCCCAGTAGAACACCGGCACGTCGCCGTCGAGGGCGCGGATCGCCATCAGCCCGACGACGGCCTCGTCGGACTCGAGCGTCGAGAGCGGCGAGGTGAAGATCCAGACCCGAAGCCCGACACCCGCCGCCACCGCGGCCGTCGCGACGATCGACCACGTGGACGTTCTGGGCGGCAGCCGCACCGCCCGGGAGGATAGTCCGCGTCGGGCGAGAGGAATATAACTCGGGTGCGATGGGTCAGCCGCGGCTCGAGGAGCGCAGGCGGGACGACGTTCGCCAGGACGAGGGGCTCCTCGAGCTGTCGTTCGTGATCCCGTGCCTGAACGAGGAGGACGCCGTCGAGGCCGTCGTCGCGGACGCGCTCGCCGCGATCGAGGCCGTCGGCGTCGCCGGTGAGGTGATCGTCGTCGACAACGGATCGCGGGACCGCTCGGCCGAGCTCGCCCTGGCCGCCGGCGCCGTCGTCGTGCACGAGCCCCGACGCGGCTACGGCAGCGCCTATCTGGCGGGCCTTCCCGTCGCGCGCGGCCGCTTCGTCGTGATGACGGACGCGGATCGGACCTACGACCTGGCCGCGCTGCCCGCGATGGTCGAGCGGCTGCGAAACGGCGCCGACCTCGTGCTCGGGTCCAGGTTCAAGGGCGAGATCCTCCCGGGGGCGATGCCCTGGACGAACCGCTACCTCGGCAACCCGATCCTGACCGCGATGCTCAACGTGATCTTCCGCGCGCACGTCTCGGACGCCCACTGCGGGCTCCGCGTGCTCCGGCGCGACGCCCTCCCCCGCCTCGGCCTCTCGGCGACGGGGATGGAGTTCGCCTCCGAGATGGTGATCAAGGCGGCCAAGCGGGGCCTGCGGATCGAGGAAGTGCCGATCACGTACCGCCCGCGCGTCGGCGAGTCGAAGCTCAGCAGGGTCCCGGACGCCTGGCGGCACGTGCGCTTCATGCTCGTCCACAGCGCGACGTTCCTCTTCGTCGTGCCCGGGCTGCTCGCGATCGCCGCCGGGTTCGGGCTGCTCGTGCCGCTGGCCCTCGACCGAGGCCTCGGCGACCGGAGCTGGACGGTTCCCGCCGCGATCGCGGCGAGCTTCCTCGTCGTGGTCGGATCGCAGGTGATCCAGCTCGGCCTCTACGCGCGCACGTACGCGTCGATCTACCTCGGCGACCCCGAGCCGCTGCTCGAGCGCGCCTGGCGACGCTTCCGGCTCGAGCACGGGCTCGCGATCTCGGCGCTCGTGCTCGCCCTCGGCCTCGTCGTGACGCTGATCGCCCACCTCAACGACGTCTCCGACCCGGCGCTCGGGCTGCTCGGGCTGACGCTGGCCGCTCTCGGCGTGCAGGGCGCCTTCTCGTCGTTCTTCCTCAGCATCCTCGGTCTCAGCGAGCACGCCGTCCTCGTGCGGCACGGCCGCGAACGCGGCTAGTGGAGCGCCGGAGCCGGCGGTGGACGGTCGCCGCGTTCGCCGCCTTCGCGTTCGCGATCGCGTTCCCGATGCAGGTGAACGGGTGGAACCAGAACGCGCACTACGCGCTCGTGCGCGCGTTCGCCGACGGGACGCCGACGATCGACGAGACGAGGCACGAGATCGGGGACGTCGGCACGGGGGACGTCACGCTCGTGAACGGCCACTACTACTCGAACAAGGCGCCGGGCCTCCCGCTCGTCACGCTGCCCGCGTTCGCCGTGGTCGAAGCCGTCGGGATGCGGGCCACGGGCGACCCGACCCGCGTCATCTGGGCGCTGCATCTCTGGTCGATCGCAATCCCGGCGCTGCTGCTCCTCCTCCTCGTCCGGCGCGTCGCCGACGACTTCGCGCCGGGCTACGGAACGGCGACGGCGCTCACGCTCGGCCTCGGCACCGCCGTGCTCCCCTTCGCCACGCTCTACTTCGCGCACGTGCTCAGCGCGGCCCTGGGCTTCGCCGCGTTCGCGGCGCTGTGGCACGAGCGGCGCGGGCCCCCTCGCACCTGGCTCGTCGCGCTCGGGGGGATGCTCGCGGGCTTCGCCTGCACGGCCGAGTACACGGCCGCGATCGTCGGCCTCGTCCTCTGGCTGCTCGTGCTCGGGCGCTCACCGCATGGCCGCCGCGCGCTCGCCTACGTCGGCGGCGGAGCGCTCGGCATCGCACCGCTCGCGCTCTACAACCAGTGGGCGTTCGGCTCACCCACGCACTTCTCGTACGCGGAGAACCAGGTGGAGCCGATCGGGGGGATCCTCGGCGTCGGCGTCCCGAGCCTCGGGGCAGCGCGCGACCTGCTCTTCTCCGCCTGGGGGCTGCTGACGAACATGCCGGTGCTCGCGCTGGGAGTCGTCGGGGCAGTGCTCCTCTACCGGAGCGGACGCCGACTGGAGTCGGTCGCGCTGCTCGCGGTGCCGTCGCTCGCGTTTCTCCACGACATCGCGCTGCAGTTCTCGCCCTTCGGCGGTCTCGGCCTGCCGCGCTACCTGATCTACGCGTTTCCCTTCGTGCTCGCGCCGCTCGGTCTCGCGTACCGGCAGCTCCCCCTGACGACGCTCGCGCTCGCGGCCGTCTCGGCGCTGCAGATGGTCCTCATGACCGCGACGAACCCGCTCGCGGCCTACGACCTCGACTGGGCCGGTCGGGCGTCGCGACGGGAGTTCTCGCAGAACGCGGCTGCGTTCGTGGAGGTGACGGGCTGGTACACGATCGCGCTCTTCTTCCTGGCCGCGTCGCTCGTCGTCGTGGCAGCAGTCGCGACGCTGCCGAGGTTCGTGGTCGAGTGGCGTGACGCGGCGCTCGCGGGCGGTGCGGTTCTGGCCTGGGGGCTCGTGGCGGCTCTCGCGCGCACTCCCTCGGGAGGCAGGCACGAGCTCGACTACCTGATCGTCGTGGCGGTTTGCGCCCTCGCCGTTCCGCTCGCGGCGCTGACGACGTCACGCCTCCACGCCCGGCCGGCCTGAGGCTCTCGCCGCGAACCAGACGGTCAACGACACGCCGAGACCGAACAGCACGGCCGAGCAGGCCAGCCAGGTCACGTCGTAGTGCGGCAGTGCGTTGGGGTAGACGAACGCGTTCGCCGCGGCCGCCGCGGCCATCGCGGCCCCGACCGCGAGCTGCTCGCGGCGCGACCGGACGAGCAGCGCGGCGCAGGTCCCCCAGGCGGCGAAGAGGACGACGACGAACTGCGGGCTGAAGATCCGATTCGTGAGCAGGAAGGCGGCCGGCGCGCACGCCGCGAGCACGGTGGCGGCGCGCAGGCTGCGTCCCGGCCTGGCGGCGGCGACAGCGAGCGCGACGAACGCCGCGCCCTGGAACGCGACCGCCGCGACGTTCGCCCACCTCGGCGCACCGGCCGAGAACGAGATGTGTCTGCCCACGTGGGCCAGGTCGAGCGGACGCAGGGCGAGGTACCAGAGCGACTCCGGCGTGATCGAGCGTCCGCTCTGGCGCGTGTACGCGGCGGCGACCTCGCTCGGGCTCCAGACGAGGAACGGCAGGTGGACGAGCGCGACCGTGCCCGCCGCGGCGAGCGCGTGCGTCACGGCATCGCGGACGCGGCGGTTGGCGAGCAGCCAGACGACGAGGACGACGGCCGCGAGCGACGGCGTCCACTTCACGAGCGTGCCGACGCCGAGCACGACGCCCGCGAGCGTCCAGCGCTCGCGGAGCGCGAGCACGAGACCGACCGCGAGCAGCGCGGCCGGAGCGAGGTCGTACTTGAACTCCCAGTAGAACGCGTTCGCGGGCCAGAGACCGACGAGTGCCGCGAGCCAGGGCGCAAGCCGTGCGCGGGTCATCCACACGGCGCCGACCAGCGCGACGTTGAACGGGACCATGGCGAGGGCGTTCGCGCTTCGGGTCGACCCGCCGCCGATCCACGCCTCGAACGCGAAGAGCAGCACCGCGCCGAGCGGGTACTCCGACCGCGGGTAGTCGCCGCGGAGGAGCCCGTTGCCCTGCCAGCGGTAGACGACGCTCGCGTCTATGTCCCCCGAGTAGTCGACCGCGAGATGAACCGCGAGCCACGCGAGCGGCAGCGCCGCCGCGAGCGCGAGCAGCGGGCCGAGCCGGAGTCGGTCCTGCTCGCGCCACGCGTGCACGAGCCCGAGCGCGGCGAGCACGAGCCCGACGAGGAGCCAGGCGGTCGATCCCTGCTCTCGATGCGCGAGCTCGCACGCGACCGCGCCCAGCGAGCCCGCGGCGAGCGAGACGTGTGGGTCGACGCGCGCGAGCATCGCGAGAACGTACTCGTCCGCCGCGATGGATTGCCTACACTGACCCGCCCGCCGTGCGCGTCTCGTTCCTCATTCCCGCGTTCGACGAGGCGTCGACGATCCTGGAAGTGCTCGAGCGTGTCGACGCGCTCGAGCTGGAGAAGCAGATCGTGGTCGTCGACGACGG
>JAICPI010000036.1 GCA_025929895.1 Thermoleophilia bacterium | reverse complement strand
GTCAACCTGGAGGCCTCCCCGGACATACCGGGCTCGGAGGGCGACGAGGTGCCGACGTTCGAGGAGTGGCTGTCCGCGGACATGCAGGGCGCGAGCGACAGCCCCGACGCCGTCTTCGTCGCGCTCGAGGGCGAAGAGGTCGTCGGCTACGCGAAGTTCGTGATCTCGAACGCGCGACCGGGCGTGCTCATCCACGATCTCACCGGCGTCAAGCGCGCGCACCGCGGACGCGGCATCGCGGGCGCGCTCAAGCGGACGCAGATCGCGTGGGCGAAGGCGAAGGGGTTCCAGAAGATCGAGACGATGAACGAGGTCCGGAACGAGCCGATCCGGCGCCTGAACGAACGCCACGGGTACCAACCGACGCCGGGCCACATCGTGCTCGAGCGCCGACTCGGGGGCTAGCTCGGGGTCTGTTCGGGGGAAATCCCGATGGTGCAGCGCGTCCGCGGAGCGCATCCTGGAATCGTCACCGATGAAAGGACCACGATGAGCACCACGGACACCCCCACCGCACCCGTCAAGGAGCTGCACCGCAGCGCGGACGACCGCTACCTGGCGGGCGTCTCCGGCGGCCTCGGCGAGTACTTCGACATCTCCCCCACGTTCTTCCGCGTCGGGTTCGCGATCCTCACGCTCGTCGGCGGCGCCGGCATCCTGCTCTACGCCGCCGCCGCGCTCGTGATCCCGGCCGAGGGAACGAGCGAGTCGATCGCCTCCGAGGCGCTCCGCCGGCGACGCGACCGGCCGTGGCTCCTCGCCGGGGTGGCGCTGATCGCGATCGCCGCGGTCTCGCTCTTCGCGCAGGCCGACTTCTGGCCGAACAGCGGGTTCGCCTGGCTGCTGCTGCTGCTCGGCGGGATCGCGATCGTCGCGTCGCAGCGACAGCCGTCCCGCCCCCCGGCGGAGACGACCGACCCCGCGACGGGTGAGACGACCGTCGTGGCGCCCGCGAAGGCGCCCAGGCGTCCGTCGTTCTTCGCCCCCGCGGTCGGGCTCCTGCTCGCCGCCGCGGGGGTGCTCGCGCTCCTGAGCGCATCGGGCGTCGACGTTCGCTGGGACCTCGCGCTCGGCGTCGGCGCCGTCGCCACCGGGCTGCTCGTCGTGGCCGGCGCGGTCCTCGAGCGCCGCACCGGCGGGCTCGTCGTCGTCGGGCTGACGCTCGCGGCGCTCGCCGTCGCCGTCTCGGCGATCGACGTCCGGCTCGAGGGCCCGATCGGCGAGCGGACCTACCGCCCGGCCGAGGCGGACGACGTTCGCTCGACGTACGAGATGGCGATCGGCGACTTCGAGCTCGATCTGTCGGACACGGCGCTCCCGAGCGGCGTGACCGAGATCGAGGCGAACCTCGGGATCGGCGACCTGCTGATCGTCGTGCCGCGCGACGCTGCGGTCGACGTCGACGCCAGCGCGTCCGCCGGCCTCGTGAGCGTGTTCGGCGAGGAGAGCGACGGCTTCGACGTCGAGCGGTCGGTGACCGAGGACGCCGACGGCGACGTCTCGCTGCTGATCGACGCGCACGTCGGGCTCGGCGACGTCAGGGTCGTCAGAGAGCGCTAGTGCTCGACCTCCGCACCGTCCCCGCCCGCGACCGCGCCAACGGCGCGGTCGCGGGCGTGAGCGCGGGGATCGCGCGCGCGCTCGAGGTCGACCCGACGCTGGTGCGCCTGCTCTTCGCGATCCTGACGCTGGCGGGCGGCGCGGGGATCGCGCTGTACCTGGCCGCTGCGCTGCTGATGCCGAGCGAGCCCGGCGCCCGCAGTGGCGGCACGCGGCGCGTGATCGGCCTCGCGCTGCTGGTCCTCGCGATCGTCGCAGTCCTGGCCGGGCTCGGGCTCCCCTGGTTCGTCCAGGCGGCGGCAGTGCTCGCCGCGGGCGGCGCGCTCCTGCTCCGCCGCGGGCGGCGGATCGTGGGCGCGGTGCTCGTCGCGGCGGGCGTCGCCGTGCTCCTCACGTCCGGGGGCGACGGCGCCGACGGGCCGCTCCTGACGCCGGCCGCGCTCGCGGGCGGGCTGCTGCTCGTCGTCGGCCCGTGGCTCTGGCGCACGGCGCAGGAGCGCGACGCGGAGCGCACGCGGAGGATCCGCTCGGAGGAGCGCGCCGAGGTCGCCGCCCGCGTCCACGACTCCGTCCTCCAGACGCTCGCGCTCGTGCAGCGCGAGTCCGGCGACGCGAAGCGCGTCGAGCAGCTCGCGCGGCGGCAGGAGCGCGAGCTGCGCGCCTGGCTCTTCCCCGAGGGGGAGCTCTTCAAGGAGGACACGCTCGTCGCGGCGATCGGCGCCACCGCCGCGGAGGTCGAGGAGCTGCACGGCGTCCGGATCGAGATCGCGAGCTCCGGCAACGCCGCGCTGGACGACGACCTGCGCGCGCTCGTGCTCGCCGCACGCGAGGCGATGGCGAACGCGGCGCGCTTCTCGGGTGCGGACGAGATCTCCGTCTACGTCGAGGCCGACGGCGGTGGTGCGAACGTCTTCGTGCGGGACCGCGGCGTCGGCTTCGACCGGGGCGAGGTGCCGTCCGGTCGTCGCGGGCTGACCGAGTCGATCGAGGGCCGCATGCGCCGACACCACGGGACGGCGACGATCACGTCGACGCCTGGCGAGGGAACCGAGGTCGAGCTGTCGCTGCCGAGGAGCCAGCCGTGACCCGTCGCGTCGTGATCGTCGACGACCACGGGCTCTTCCGAGCCGGCGTGCGCAGCGAGCTCGGGGAATCGATCGACGTCGTCGGCGAGGCGTCGACCGTCGCCGAGGCGATCCCGCTCGTCGTCGCGCAGGACCCCGACGTCGTGCTCCTCGACGTCCACCTCCCCGACGGGGGCGGTCAGGCGGTGATCGCCGGCGTGGCCCCGGAGCGTCCGGGCGTGCGCTTCCTCGCGCTCTCGGTCTCGGACGCCGCGGAGGACGTGATCGCCGTCGTGCGCGCCGGTGCGCGCGGCTACGTGACGAAGACGATCTCGGGCGACGAGCTGACCGAGGCGATCCATCGCGTCGCGGACGGCGACGCGGTCTTCTCGCCCAGGCTCGCGGGGTTCGTGCTCGATGCGTTCGGCTCGGGCGAGCCGGTGCGCGACGCCGAGCTCGACGAGCTGACCGCGCGCGAGCGCGAGGTGCTGCGCCTGATCGCGCGCGGCTATCGCTACAAGGAGATCGCCGCGTCGCTCCACCTCTCGGTGAAGACCGTCGAGACGCACGTCTCGAACGTCCTGCGCAAGCTCCAGCTCTCCAGCCGTCACGAGCTGACGCGCTGGGCGGCGGAGCGGCGCATGATCTGACCCGCCGCTCCGCCGCCGCACGCACAGCCGGTGTCTGACACCGGACGGCCCGAACCGGACAGTGTCGCGGCGCCGTGAGCAGCCATTTCGCCAACCCCGGTGCCAGACACCGGGGTCCCCGGTGTCAGACACCCGCGGTCAAGCTCCAGCTGTCCAGCCGCCACGAGCTGACGCGCTGGGCGGCGGAGCGGCGCATGATCTAGCGCCGCTCCGCCGGGCGAGTCAGCGTCCGCGCGGCTTGCGCACCTGCACGACGTCGTAGGTCGCCGTTCCGGGCGACGCCGTGCCGAACCGGGCGTTGACGACGTACAGCCGGCGACCGAGGTCGTCGACCGTCGTCGGCACGTCGAAGCGCGAGTCCGCGATGCGCGTGACGACGCGGCCCGCCGTCAGCGTCGGGTTGAGCGCGACCACGGCCACGCGGTAGGTCGTGCCGCTCCTCTGGACCGCGTACAGGGTCTTCCCCGTCAGCAGGATCCCGTCCGCGCTCGGGATCGTCTCGCCGCCCGCGAGCGCGATCTCGGTCGTGGCGCCGGTCGTCGGGTCGACGCGGAAGAGCTCGCCGGTATTGCTCTGGGCGATGATGAGCCAGCGTCCGTTCGGCGTCGCGTCGATCCCGTTCGCGTTGAACCCGGTCTCCAGCTCGAAGTCTCCCGTGAGCGGGATCGTCTGCACGCTCGTGCCGAGGCGTCCGCCGCGTCCGATCGGAACGCGGAAGAGCGCGGCCCGCGTGGAGTCGGTGAAGTACGCGCCGGTGCGCGTGACGACCACGTCGTTGATGAACGCCGGTGTCGGCGTCAGCGTGATGTCGGCCACGTCGGCGCGGGTCCGGACGTCGTAGACATACGCGTGACCGGTCGGCCCACCGGCGACGAAGAGCCGCCGCTTCTCGACGTCCAAACCGATCGCCGCGCGGCCGGTGCGCGAGATGAACACGTCACCCTCGCCGGTACGCAGGCTCCCGCGGTAGATCGAGCCGGTCGGGATCGAGCCGACGTAGAACGTGTTTCCCGAGATCGTGATCCCCTCGGGCTGGAACCCGTTCGGAAGCCGGATCGTCTGCGGAAACGCCGGCGCGGCTGCGGCGACGCCGGCCGCGAGTGCCAGGACGAGCACAGCGGCCGCTGTGAGCGTTCGGATCATCGTCGTTCCCCCCTCGTAGACGGCTGATCGAGGCCTACCCGAAGGTACGCGCGGGCTAACGGGCCGGTTTTCGGCTCAGTGACGCCCCTTGACCGCCCGCTCCATCTCGCGCTGCGCGTCGCGCTTGGCGATGTCGCGCCGCTTGTCGTGGGTCTCCTTGCCGCGCGCGAGCGCGAGCTCGACCTTCACCTTGCCGCTCTTGAAGTAGAGCCTCGTCGGGACGAGCGTCAGGCCCTTCTCGCGCACCTTGCCCTGGAGCGAGTCGATCTCCCGCCGCTTGAGCAGCAGCTTGCGCGGGCGGTCCGGGTCGTGGTTCGCGAGGTTCCCGTGGCCGTACTCCGCGATGTGGGCGCCGACGAGCCAGGCCTCACCCGCGCGGATCTCGCCGTACGCGCGCTGGAGGTTCGCCTGGCCGGCGCGCAGCGACTTGACCTCGGTGCCGACGAGCTGCACGCCGGCCTCGACGCGCTCGACGAAGTGGTAGTCGTGCCTGGCGCGCCTGTTCTCGACGATCGGCTTCTCGCTCACGAGGCCATTCTGGCCGCGAGCGTCGCGTCGAGCCAGGGCCGGAGCTCGAGCAGGAAGCGCGGGTCGATCGCATGCGGGAGCGGCGATTCGCGGTAGAGGACGTCGACACCCGCCTGCTCGAGCAGCGCGCGGGCGCGGCGGCTCCAGTCGACGGAGATGACCGGGTCGAAGGTGCCGTGCCCGATCGCGAAGCGCGGGAGGGTCGACTCGAGGTCGAGCTCGAACCCGTCCACCGTCGGGATGAAGCCGCTCAGCGCGATCACGCCGGCGGGCCGGGGCCTGCCCTGGCCGAGCGAGAGCGCGTAGCTCATCACCGCGCCCTGCGAGAAGCCGCCGAGGATCGTCCGCTCCCAGGGCAGGCCGAGCCCGTCGAGCCACTCGCTCACAAGCTCGTACGTGGGGAGGAACGTGCTCGGGTCGGGGTAGCCGATCTCGTGCACGGCGTACCAGTGCGCGCCGCCCGGGGGCAGCGAGAGCGGGCCGCGCGGCGTGAGCCCGAGCAGACGACGCTCGGGATCGAGCGCGTCGAGCAGCGGGTACAGGTCGTGCTCGTCGGCGCCGCGGCCGTGGAAGAGGACGAGGGCGCCCTCGGCCTCTCCCTTGGCTTCGCGGGTTACGTGCGGGACCACGCCTCGCGCGGGTTCCGGATCGGCGTCAGCTTCGGCTCGACCTGCTCGCGGAGCGGCTCGAACGCCGGCGGCAGCGAGAGGCGCTCGCCGAGCGTCTCGAGCGGCTCGTCGGCGGTGAAGCCGGGCCCGAGCGTCGCGATCTCGAACAGCACACCGCTCGGCTCGCGGAAGTAGATCGACTTGAAGTAGAAGCGCTCGATGATCGGCGTCGGACGCGCGCCGAGCTCGGCCGCCCGCTCGCGCCAGGCCTCGTGCTCCTCGCGGCTCGAGCCCCACGCGACGTGGTGCACCGTGCCCGCGCCGGGGACGCCCGCGCCCTCCGGGGCAGCGTCGTACTCGTACGTGCCGCTGCGGCTCTCGCCGCGCGCGACCCAGCCGGGCTCGAAGCCGAGCCCTTCGAGGAACGCCGTGCTCTGCTCGGGGTCGGAGGTGAACGCGCGCACGCCGTGGAACCCGCGCAACGCGTGCTCGCGGGGGACCTCGGGGTGCTCCGCGCTCAGCGGCTCCTCGCCCGTGGTGTCCACGACGAGCTCGTGCTCGAGGCCCTCGGGATCGGCGAAGACGAGCGTGTCGCCGCTTCGCTCGACGCCGAGGCGCTCGGCCCAGAAGTCGAGCGAATCCTCGGAGCCGACCCGCCAGAGGACGCGGTGGACCATCCCCGCGCCCGCACGCCCGCGCGTCGCGCCGGGGTACTCGAAGAAGGTGATGTCGCTGCCGGCGCTGCCCTTCTCGTCGGCGTAAAAGAGGTGGTAGACGGTCGGGTCGTCCTGGTTGACCGTCTTCTTGACGAGCCGCAGGCCGAGCCGGTCGACGTAGAAGTCGACGTTCCCCTGCGCGTCGCCGGTGATCGCGGTGACGTGGTGGATCCCTTCGAGCTTCACAGTGCCTCCAAAAGTTGCGTACTCAAGTATTATGCCAGAACGAGCTCGACCTTGCCCTCGATCTTGCGGATCTCCTGCACCCTGACGTCGATCGGGTCGCCGAGGCGGAAGATCCGTCCCCCACGGCGGCCGACGAGCCGCGTCTCGGTCTCGTCGAGCTCGTAGAAGTCCCCCGGCAGCCGGCGCGCGGGCACGAACCCCTCGAAGACGTCGCCGAAGCGGACGAAGAGGCCGGAGCCGATCATCCCGACGATCTCGCCGGGGAACGGCTCCTCCCACCCGTGATCGAAGAGGACGTCGTCGAGCAGCCAGGCGAGGCAGATGTCGTCCGCGCGGTACTCGACGTCTGCGCCGGCGCGCTCGCGGAGGGAGCAGTGGTCGGCCGACTCGTCGAGGTCGACCGGGAGCGGCTCGTCGCCCTGCCCGAGCTCGCGCAGCAGCGCGCGGTGCACGACGAGGTCGGGATAGCGGCGGATCGGCGAGGTGAAGTGGCAGTACGCCGGGCTCGCGAGCCCCGAGTGGCCGAGGTTCTCCGGGTGGTAGCGCGCCTGCTTCAGCGCGCGGAGCACGAGCGAGGGGAACGCCTCGCGCCCGCGCCCCGCACGCGCGACGTACTCGCTCACGCGCTCGCTCGCCTGCGCCGCCACCGCGGCGGCCTGCTGCGGCGCCATCCGCTCGGTGTCGAGAGCGGGCGGCGTCGGCACCTCGAGCGCCGCGAGCTTCGTCAGCAGGCGCATGACCGACTGCGGGTCGGGCCGCTCGTGCACGCGGAAGAGCGCTTCCCGGCGACGGCCCGCGAGCAGCCCGGCGACCGCCTCGTTGGCGAGGATCATCAGCTCCTCGATCAGCGCGTGCGCGTGCGGCTCCGACTCGAGCCAGGCCTTCTCGATCCCGCCGCGGCCGTCGAAGGCGAACGCGATCTCGGCGCTCGAGATCCGGAGCGCGCCGCGCTCGAAGCGGCGCCGGCGCAGCTCGAGCGCGATCTTCTCCGCGAGCCCGAGCGCCTCCGCGAGATCGTCGTCCGCCTGCTCGCGGCCGCCGATGATTCCCTCCGCCTGCCCGTAGGTCAGCCGCGCCCGGCTGCGGATCACCGAACGGTAGAACGACGGCTCCCCCGCCTCGAGCGAGCCGTCGAACGGCACCTCGACCGTGACACAGAGCCGCTCGACGTTCGGCCGCAGCGAGCAGGCGTCGTCGGCGAGCTCGTGCGGGAGCATCGGCGCGACGAGCCCCGGCACGTAGACCGAGAGCGCGCGCTCCGCGGCCCCGCGATCGAGCGGCGAGCCCGCGGGGACGAACCACGAGACGTCGGCGATGTGTACCCAGACGCGGATCCCGTCGCCCTCGCGCCGGACCGAGATCGCGTCGTCGAAGTCCTTCGCCGTCGCCGGGTCGATCGTGAAGGTCAGGAGCTCGCGCAGGTCGACGCGCCCCTCGAGGCTCGGCTCGGGCAGCGTGAAGGGCTCGAAGTCGTTCCGCATCCCCTCGTGCTCGAGCAGGCCGCCGAGCACCGACTCGATCCGGTCCGCGGGCCCGAGGCCGCGCTCGAGCCGCGCGCGGCCCCTCCCGGTGGCGACCACCGCGAGGTCGCCCTCACCGACGTCGCCGAGCCCCTTGCGGTCGAGGACGATGGGGACGCCGGGCGTGAAGTAGGGCTCGCCGACCACGAGCTTGCCGCGGCGGCCGACCTCGACGACGAGGAAATCGCTCACCCCCGCATCTTTCCTGGCCCGTCGCCCGTTGACGCACAGATGGCGAGCTCACTCGGCGCACTCCTCCTGGCAGGCGGCCTCGGCGGCGCGGTCGCGTTCATCCTCGGGCTCGCGTTCGCCCGTACGGCTCCTGCGGTCGTGGCCCTCGGAGCGCTGGGTGCCGCCCTGGCCTGCGCGTTCCAGGCTCTGGCGTCGTCGGGCGAGCTCGCCGATCCGCTCGTCGTCCAGCTCGTGAGCGCGGCGGGCACGGCGAACGGCCTCGGCTGGCTCGCGGGGACGCTGCTCGTCGCCCGGATCCGGGCGCTCGAGTTCCTAGACGCGCAGGAAGCGGCGTAGCGTCAGCCCCGACCCGGCGGCGCCGAGCAGGAGCCCGAGGCCGAGCAGGATCAGCGCGGTCCACCCGAAGGCGAGCGCCTGGACGTCGGAGCCCGCGTCGACTCGGCCGAGGATCGCGGGCAGCGCGATCTCCTTGCCGAGCAGCAGCAGCACGACCGCGAGCACCGCGCCCGCGAGGCCGCAGAAGAGGCCCTCGAGCATGAACGGTCCGCGCACGAACCAGTTCGACGCGCCGACGAGCTTCATCACCTCGATCTCACGCCGCCGCGCGTAGATCGAGAGGCGAATCGTGTTCGCGATCAGGAGGCCCGAGGCCGCGAGCAGCAGGATCACGACGCCGAAGAAGATGATCGAGATCACCTGCCCGACGCGGATGATCCGCCGAGCGGTCGCGCGGTCGAGCCCGACCTTCTCCACACCGGCGAACTGCTGCTGGCGGATGTCGGCCGCGATCAGCTCCACGTCCTCGGCCCGCTTCGGCTTCACTTCGAAGGCGTGCGGCAGCGGGTTGTAGGTGAGGTCCTCGACGAGGTCCGGCGAGCGCTCGCGCATGATCTCGAGCGCCTCCGTCTTGCTCACGAAGGTCCATGCCTCGACCCGGGGGTCGCGGTCGAGCCAGCGCTGGACAACGCCGAGCTGCTGCTCCTCCACCTCGCGGTCGCACGTGTACTCCGTGCACATGAAGACCTTCGCCTGCACGTCGCTCTTGACGTTGTTCGACCACGAGACGACCCATGAGCCGAGCGCGATCGCGAGCCCGAGCAGGAACATCCCGATCAAGACCGTCATCGTCGCGGCGAACGTGGTCGAGAGGCTCGCGCGGACGGAGCGGAGTGCCTCGGCGAGGAGGAGCTGGAACCTCATTCGCCCACGTACCCGCCGCGACGTTCGTCGCGCTCGAGCTTGCCGTCGGCGAGCGCGAGCACGCGGCGCCGCATCTTGTCGACCATCTCGCGGTCGTGCGTCACCATCAGGATCGTCGTTCCGGAGCGGTTGATCCGGTAGAGCAGCTGCATGATCCCGACCGACGTGTCGGGGTCGAGGTTCCCGGTCGGCTCGTCGCAGATCAGGAGCGGCGGGTGGTTGACGAACGCGCGGGCGATCGAGACGCGCTGCTGCTCGCCGCCCGAGAGCTCGTCCGGGAGCGAGTTCATCTTGTGCGCGAGCCCGACGAGGTTCAGCACCTCCGGCACCTTGCGCCGGATCGAGCCCTGCCCTTCGCCCTGGACCTTCAGCGCGTAGGCGACGTTCTCGGCGGCGGTGCGGTTCGGGAGCAGCTTGAAGTCCTGGAAGACGCAGCCCACGTTCCGCCGGAGCTGCGGCACCTTGCTCCTGCGTAGGCGCGAGAGGTCGCGGCCGCCGACGAGGATGCGCCCGGACGTCGGCTCGAGCTCCTTCAGGATCAGCCGGATCATCGTCGACTTGCCCGACCCCGAGGCGCCGACCACGAAGACGAACTCCCCCTTCTCGATCACGAACGAGACGTCGGAGAGCGCGGTCACGCCCGGCTCGTAGACCTTCGTGACGGCGTCGAAGACGATCGCCGCGCCTGCGGGCGTGGGCCGCGCGCCGTTCTCAGGCGCCTCGACGACTGCGGGAGGTGTGGTCTCGAGCTCCGTCACCGGGAAGAAACGGCAGGCGGCCTCGAGGCCGCGCCGGTACGTGCGTTGTTCCGGCTCAGTGTATCGAAGCCTCCTGCGGGGTCCCTACGGGGCACCTGTGGCCTGGGCGAGCAGATAGGCGTGGATGAACCCGTCGATGTCCCCGTCGAGGACGCCCTGCGCGTTCCCGACCTCGTGCCCGGTCCGGTGGTCCTTGACCTGCTGGTAGGGCTGGAGGACGTAGCTGCGGATGTTGGCGCCGCCGAAGCCGGTGTCCGCGGCCTCCCCACGCTCGCGCGCGATCTCGGCCTCGCGCTCCTCGAGCTGGAGCTCGGCGAGCCGCGAGCGGAGCATCCGCAGCGCGGTCTGCTTGTTCGCGGTCTGGGAGCGCTCGTTCTGGCACTGCACGACGATGCCCGTCGGAACGTGCGTGATCCGCACGGCCGAGTCGGTCTTGTTCACGTGCTGGCCGCCCGCGCCGCTCGCACGGTACGTGTCGATGCGGAGCTCGCTCTCGTCGAGCTCGACCGCGGCGTCCTCGGGGAGCAGCGGCGCGACGACCACCTGCGCGAAGGACGTGTGCCTGCGGTGCGCCTGGTCGAACGGCGAGAGGCGGACGAGCCGGTGCTTCCCCCGCTCCGCCTTGAGGATCCCGTACGCGTTCTCGCCGCTCAGCGCGAGCGTCGCCGACTTCAGGCCCGCCTCCTCCCCCGGCGTCGCCTCGAGCAGCTCGCTCTTGAAGCCGCGGTCGTCCGCCCAGCGCAGGTACATGCGCAGGAGCATCTCGGTGAAGTCCTGTGCGTCGATCCCGCCGGTCGCCGCGTGCAGCGACATCAGCGCGTCGCCGGTGTCGTACTCGCCGGTGAAGAGCGCATCCTCCTGGAGCCGGTCGAGCTCCGCGCGGAGCGGCCGCAGGGCCGTCGCGATCTCGTCGGCCATCTCGCCGTCGAGCGAGAGCAGCTCGCGCGCGTCGTCGTACTCGCGCGTCAGCTGGTCGTAGCGCTCGAGGCGGCGAGCGAGGCGCGAGTGCTCGGCCGAGACCTTCGCAGCCTCCGCCTGGTCGTCCCAGAACCCCGGTTGTCCCATGCGCCGCTCGAGCTCGGCGACGCGCGACCTCAGCGTGACGGGGTCAAAGGTAATCACGGACCCAGTCGAGCTGGGTCCCGATCTCCTCGAGCTGCTGCTCCAGCGGTGCGTCGGCGTCGGTCACCGGGCTACGCCCCATGACATTTCTTGAACTTCTTGCCGGAGCCGCACCAGCACGGGTCGTTGCGGCCGACCTTCTGCTCGTCGCTGCGCGTGACCGTCTTCGTCGCCACGCTCCCCGATCCGCCCGTTGCGGTGCCGGCCGTGGCGACCGCGCCGCTCGTCGCCGCGCCCGCGATCGCGCCGGCGCCCGCGAGCGACTCGTGCTCGTACGAGAGCCCGCCGTTCGTCGGTGCCTGCTGCTCGAGCGCCGCGGTGTCCTGCGGCGCGAGCTGCGCGCGGAACAGCGTCCCCACGACCTCCTCGCGGATCTGCACGCTCAGCTCCTCGAACATGCGCTGCCCCTCGCCCGTGTACTCGACGAGCGGATCCTTCTGCGCGAAGGCGCGCAGGTGGACGCCCTCGCGGAGGTAGTCCATCGACTCCAGGTGCTCGCGCCAGCGGGTGTCGACGACCTGGAGCGTCACGTAGCGCTCGAGCTCGCGCATCAGCTCGCTGCCGATCTCCTTCTCCTTGTCGGCGTAGGCGTCGCGCGCGTCCTGCTGGAAATCCTCGACCAGCGCCTCCCGCTCGAGCGCGACCTCCTCCTGGAGCTCGTCGGCCGTGATCTCCGAGCCGTAGAGATCGTGCATGGCCTGGACGAGCGCGTTCAGGTCCCACTCCTCGGCGTACTCCGCGGTCGTGACGAGATCGACGACGTTCTCGACCGTCTCGTCGATCCAGGCGGCGATCCGCTCCGAGAGGTCCTGCCCCTCGAGCACCTCGCGCCGCTGCTCGTAGATGACCATGCGCTGCTTGTTCATCACGTCGTCGTACTTGAGGACGTTCTTGCGCTGGACGAAGTTCTGCTCCTCGACCTTCTTCTGCGCGCTCTCGACCTGCTTCGACAGGATCGAGGCCTCCATCGGCTCGTCGTCGGGGACCTTGAAGCGCGCCATGATGTTCTTGATCCGGTCGCCCGCGAACAGGCGGACGAGCTCGTCCTCGCCGGAGAGGTAGAAGCGCGACTCGCCCGGGTCGCCCTGGCGGCCGGAGCGGCCGCGAAGCTGGTTGTCGATGCGGCGCGCCTCGTGGCGCTCGGTGCCGAGCACGTACAGCCCGCCGGCCTCGATCACGCCCTCGCCGAGCTTGATGTCGACGCCGCGGCCCGCCATGTTCGTCGCGATCGTGACGGCGCCGAGCTGCCCCGCGTCCTTGATGATCTCCGCCTCGCGCTCGTGCTGCTTCGCGTTCAGGACGTTGTGCGTGATCCCCTGGCGCTCGAGCAGCTGCGAGAGGTACTCCGACGTCTCGACGGCGATCGTCCCGAGCAGCACCGGCTGCCCCGCCTCGTTCCGCTCCTTGATGTCGCGGATCACGGCCTGGAACTTCCCCTCCTTCGTGCGGAAGATCAGGTCGTTCTTGTCCAGGCGGGCGACGGGCTGGTTCGTCGGGATCTCGACGACGTGGAGCCCGTAGATCTCGACGAACTCCTTCTCCTCCGTCTTCGCGGTACCGGTCATGCCGGCGAGCTTCTCGTAGAGGCGGAAGTAGTTCTGGAGCGTGATGGTCGCGAGCGTGACGTGCTCCTCCTGGATCCGGAGCCCCTCCTTCGCCTCGATCGCCTGGTGCAGGCCCTCGCTCCAGCGGCGGCCTTCCATGATCCGGCCGGTGTTCTCGTCGACGATCTTGACCTCGCCGTCCTGCACGACGTAGTCGAAGTCGCGCTTGTAGAGCGACTGCGCCTTCAGCGACTGCGTCAGGTGGTTGACGAGCTGGACGTGGCGCGGGTCGTAGAGGTTGTCGATCCCGAGCGCGCGCTCGACCTTCTCGATCGCGTCCTCGCTCGGCGAGACGGTCTTGAACTTCTCGTCGTAGACGTAGTCGCCCCCCTCGGCGAAGTGGTCCTCCCCCTTCGCGAGGATCTTCGCGGGCTGCCCGTCCAGCGTCTTGACGATGCGCGCGAAGTCGTAGTACGTCTTCGCCGCCGTCTCCGGCTGGCCGGAGATGATCAGCGGCGTCCGCGCCTCGTCGACGAGGATCGAGTCGACCTCGTCCACGATCGCGTAGCGGTGGCTGCGCTGCACGAGCTCCTCGAGCGAGACGGCCATGTTGTCGCGCAGGTAGTCGAAGCCGAACTCGGAGTTCGTCCCGTAGGTGACGTCGGCCGCGTACGCCTCCTTGCGCTGCGCGAACGGCATCTGGTTCTGGATGAAGCTCGCGCGCAGTCCGAGCTTCTCGTAGACCGGTGCCGTCCACTCGGCGTCGCGCTTGGCGAGGTAGTCGTTCACGGTCACGAGGTGGACGCCGTCGCCCACGAGCGCGTTCAGGTAGAGCGCCTGGACGGCGACGAAGGTCTTGCCCTCGCCGGTCTTCATCTCGGCGATGTCGCCCTCGTGCAGCGCGATCCCGCCCATCAGCTGCACGTCGAACAGGCGGACGCCGATCGTGCGCCTGAACGCCTCGCGAACGGCCGCGAAGGCCTCGAACAGGAGCTCCTCGAGGGACTCGCCGTTCTCGAGCCGCTGCTTGAACTCGGCCGTCTTCGCCGCCAGCGCCTCGTCGGAGAGCGCCTCGAACTCGGGCTCGAGCGTGCCGACGTAGGCCGCCTGCTCGGCGAGCCGCTTGAGGCGCCGACCCTCGCCGAAGCGGAGGACGCGCTCGAAGGAACCCAGGCTCTGGGCCATGCGCTCCTAGGGTAGCGGGTCGATTCGTCGGCTCAGAGGCTCAAAGCGGGCTGACCTCGACCTCCCAGAGATCGCCGTCGATCCGGTCGGCGCGGATCACGTAGGCCGGGAGGCCCGCCGCGAGCGCCTCGAGCGAGCGCAGGGAGCCGAACGTCTCCGCGCCGTCGACGAGCACGGTCTGCGCGCCCTCCTGGACCGCGATCTCGACGGTGTCGCCGCCGATCTCGTCGCTCAGCTCGGCGACCACGATCTTGTTCGCCGCGACCGCCCAGACGGTCTCGCTCTTGCGCGTCGCGACCGCGCGGTAGGGCGCGGCGATGCTCAGCTCGACCGCGTCGGCGAGCGGCGCGAGCGCGTCGTCCGGGACGTCCTCCTCGACGACGAGCGTCCCGTCCTCGAGCGCCACGAACGAGACCGTGTCGCCGGGGAGGTCAGCCTCGACGCTCGAGACGGCGTCCCACTGCCGCGGGCGCGCGACGCCGTGGACGCCGGCCTGGTGCCACGGCGCGACGTCGCGGCCGGGCTCGAGCGGGACCGTCAACCCGCCCTGCTCGGCGAGGCGCTCGTGCAGCGGGCGCTCCCGCCGCCAGAACGGGCTCACTGCGGCTCGATCAGCCCGTAGCCGCGGTCCTTGCGGCGGTAGACGACGTTCACGTCGCCGGAGTCGGCGTCCCGGAAGACGAAGAAGTCGTGGCCGATCAGCTCCAGTTGGAGGACGGCCTCCTCGGCGGTCATCGGCTTGACCGGGAACTGCTTCGTCTTGACGATCTGCTGGTCGAGCTGTTCGGCCACTGCCGGGACTCCTTCCTCGAACGGGACGTTGTTGTTCGTGCGCGAGCCGCGGCGGGAGCGCTTGTCCCGGTAGTGCCGGACCTGGCGGACGAGCTTGTCGGTGAGCTGGTCGATCGAGGCGCGCATGTCCTTCGTCGCCTCGCGGGCCCGGAGGGTGGGCCCCTTCGTGAACACCGTCGCCTCGGCGACCTGGTTCGCGGAGATCGACGGGTTCTTCTCAACGGTCAGCTCGAGCTCGACCTGCGTCGTCTCGCCGAGCTGCTTGTCGAGCTTCGCGAGCTTCTGCTCCGCGTAGCTACGGATCGAGTCGCTGATCTCGAGATTCCTGCCCTTCACCTGAAGTCGCAACGGCGTCCTCCTCGTGGGCGGGGATCAAGCCTGGGATCGCACTGTATACCTGCGGACCGCGCGCGCGAACGTGACGACCTCAACGTGTCTTGCGCCCGCGCGGCGGAGCGCGGAGGCGGCCTCGTTCGCGGTTGCGCCGGTCGTGTAGACGTCGTCGACGAGCACGATCCGCCTCGGAGCGGGGCCGGAGGTGAAGGCTCCGCGGACGTTCGCCCGACGTTGGTCGAGGGGCAGCCCCCGCTGCCGTTTGCCCGCCCGGCGCGCCAGCAGGGGTACGACCGGGAGCTCCCAGCGCCGGCCGAGCTCGCGCGCGAGCGCCCCGGCCGGGTGGCCTGCACGGTCACGGTGACGCTCGGGGTCCGAGGGAACGAACGCGAGCGGATGCTCGGGCCGCTCGAGGACGTCCGCGACGACGTCTGCGAACGATCCGACCAGCCGCCGGAGCGCCCGCTCCTTCCAGGCTCCCACCGCGGAACGGACGGCCTCGTCGTAGACGACCGCAGCGCGTGCGCGCGCGAACGCGAGCCTCCGGCCGTTGCACTCGATGCAGCGCCGGACGGGCCACGCGGTCGGCGCACCGCAGCGCTCGCAGCGGGGGCCGCGGAGCCGGGGAAGGCCGCGGAGGCAGTCCGCGCAGAGCTGGGCCCCGCCGCGCCGGCAGACGACACAGCGGCTCGGCAGGAGCAGGTCGAGCACCACGCCGTCGACGCTACGCGCGCGCGACGGCGTGTGGACGAGTTGTTGCGCTCTCGTTACGGCACGTACTCGACGCGGGGTTCGAGGCCTGCCCGGGCGCGCAGTCGGTTGTCCGCCTCGAGCAGCTGCTCGCGGTCGCCGATGTCGAGCCACTCGCCGCCGAAGCGGTAGCCGTAGACCGGCGCCCGGCGGTACAGCCACTCGACGAACCGCCCCGGCTGGTCGGGGACGTTCCCCTCGTCGAGGTACGTCGCGACGAGCTTCACGTGCTCGCGGTGGAAGAGGTAGCAGGCGGTCGCCGCGAGGTTCGACGGCGGCTCCGCCGGCTTCTCGACGAACGAGACGACGCGCTCGGAGTCGTCCACCTCGACGACGCCGTACTGCTTCACGAGCTCGCGGTCCGGATGCTCGTAGAGCGCGACGGCGCTCGCGACGCCCTTCGCGCGCCACCAGCGCACGTACTCGGCGAGGCTGTAGTCGAACAGGTTGTCGCCGGCGACCACGAGCAGGTCGTCGTCGATCCCGGCCCGGTCGACGACGAAGCGGAGGTCGCCGATCGCCCCGAGGCGGTCGTCCTCGCTCGTGGTGGCGTCGTCGTGGACGGTGACGTCCGCCGGCGCCCACTCGCGGAAGGCGCCGGCGAACTTCGCGTTCGTGACCACGTGCATCGCGAGCGGATCCGCTTCGCGGATCCGCTCGAGGATGAAGTCGATCATCGGCCTGCCCCCGAGGGGGAGTAGCGGCTTGGCGACCGACTGCGTCAGTGGGTACAGCCGCGTGGCGTACCCGGCGGCGAGGACGAGCGCGTGCGCTCTAGGTCCCTTCGTCCCACGAGGCCAGGTAGCGCTCCTGCTCCTCGGTCAACACGTCGATCTCCACGCCCATGGTCGCCAGCTTCAGGCGCGCGATCTCCTTGTCGATGGCCGGCGGCACCGGGTAGACCTTCCGCTCGAGCTCCGCCGCGTGGGCGACCGCGTACTCGGCCGAGAGCGCCTGGTTCGCGAAGGACATGTCCATCACGATCGCGGGATGCCCCTCGGCCGCGGCCAGGTTGATCAGGCGGCCGTCGCCGAGGAGGTAGAGTCGACGCCCGTCGGAGAGCGTGAACTCCTCGACGAAGGCACGCGCCTCGCGGGCCTCGCCGCCGAGCTGCCGCAGCGCCGGGATGTCGATCTCGACGTTGAAGTGGCCCGTGTTCGCGAGGATCGCCCCGTCCTTCATCGCCTCCATGTGCTCGCCCCGGATCACGGACTTGTCGCCGGTCGCGGTGCAGAAGATGTCGCCCGTCCTGGCGGCGGCCTCCATCGTCATCACCTCGAAGCCGTCCATCTTCGCCTCGAGCGCGCGGAGCGGGTCGACCTCGGTGACGATCACGTGCGCGCCCATGCCCTTTGCACGCATCGCGACGCCCTTGCCGACCCAGCCATAGCCGGCGACGACGAAGCGCGTCCCGCCGAGCAGCACGTTCGTCGCGCGGATGATCCCGTCGATCGTCGACTGACCCGTCCCGTACCGGTTGTCGAACATGTGCTTCGTGAACGCGTCGTTGACCGCGATCACGGGGAATCCCAGCGCGCCGTCGCGCTCGAGCGCCTTGAGCCGGATGACGCCGGTCGTCGTCTCCTCGGTGCCCGCGATCACGTCGCCGAGCTGCTCGCGCCGCGCCGAGTGGAGGACGCCGATCACGTCGGCGCCGTCGTCCATCGTGATCTGCGGCTTGTGATCGACCGCGGCCTCGATGTGCTGGTAGTACGTGTCGTTGTCCTCGCCCTTGATCGCGAAGACGGCGATGTCGTACTCGTCGACGAGCGCTGCCGCGACGTCGTCCTGCGTCGAGAGCGGGTTCGAGGCACAGAGCACCACGTCGGCCCCTCCCGCCTTGAGCGTGCGCATCAGGTTCGCGGTCTCGGTCGTGACGTGGAGGCAGGCGGCGACGCGGTAGCCGGAGAGCGGCTGCTCGCTCTCGAAGCGGTCGCGGATCGCGGCCAGGACCGGCATCTGCCGGTCCGCCCACTGGATGCGCCGCACGCCTTCGGGCGCGAGCGAGAGATCCTTGACGTCGTGTCTGCGTGTCGTGGCCAAATCGGTTCCTCTTCTCTGGTCGGAGTTCAGGCTGCGAGCAGGCGCTCGTGCTTGCGCTGCTCCCAGTCGAGGGCGTCCACGCCGCTGCCGTGCAGCCACGTGTCCACGGCGGCCCGGAGCCGCGGCTCGCGCCGCAGCCGCAGCGCGAAGGCGATCTCCGCGAGCTCGACGCCGAACGAGCGGCGCAGGTCGCGGAGCGTGCGGAGCTGGTTCAGCTCGCGGACGCCGTACAGCCGGTAGCCGGACTCCGAGCGGCTCGGGACGACGAGCCCCGTCCCCTCGAGGTAGCGGAGCATCCGCGCCGACCAGCCTGTGCGCGCGGCGGCGTCTCCCACTCTGAGCCCGTCCATCGCCCGAACATTAGCAAAAGTCTGTCAAGGTTCGGAGGTGCCCTCGCGGCCGTAGACGTCCTCGAGCCGGACGACGTCGTCGAGGTGCGGGGTCGAGACCTCGAGGATCGTCGTGTCCTCGAGCGCGGTCACGCGGTGGACCGTCCCGGGACGGTAGTGGAAGGCCTCGCCCGGGCCGATCACGGCCTCGTTCAGGACGGCGTCGCCGGTCGCCCCCAGCTCGAGCGTCGCGCGGCCGGCCTCGACGTACCAGCTCTCCTCCTTGCGCTCGTGGTACTGGAGGCTGAGCGAGTGTCCGGCGCGGACGTGGAGGATCTTGCCGACGTAGGCGTCCGACTCGGCCCAGACCAGCTCCCAGCCCCAGGGCTTCTCGACCTTGCGCGGGTCGTGCGACCAGGGATCGAGGCTGTTCAGGTTCGGGGAGGCGTCGATCCGGCGATCCTACGCCCGCTCGAGCGCCGCGAAGTGCTCCTCCGCACGCCGGAGGTCCTTGGGCGTGTTCACCGTCAGCCAGAGCCCGTCGTGCCGGAACGCGAGCAGCTTCCCCTCGGCCGCCAGCTCGGGGAACGTCGAGAGCTCGTGGTCGCCCTGCTCGGGCAGCCGTTCGATCGCGTCCTCGTCGAGGACGTACAGGCCCATGTTCACCCAGTGCGGCAGCTTCGGCGCCTCGCGGAAGCCGCGGACGAGGTCGCGCTCGTCCACGTCGACCACGCCGAAGGGCGAGTGCAGAGGCGCGACGGTGATCGTCGCGGCCGGCGAGTGCGCGCGGTGGTGCGCGAGCAGCGCCTCGAGGTCGACGTCGAAGAGCTCGTCCCCGTTCAGCGCAAAGACCGGACCGGTGGTGCGGCGCTCCCGCGCGGCGAGCTTGAGCCCGCCCCCGCGGCCGAGCGGCTCGTCCTCGCCGGCGAACGCGAGCTCGACCCCGGCGGCGTCGAGCGCCTGCGCGAACTCCGCCTCCTGGCCCGCGCGGCAGCTCACGATCACGCGGGTGACCCCCGCATCCGCGAGCGCGCGCAGCTGGTGCTCCGCGAGCGGGCGGCCCGCGACCTCCACGAGCGCCTTCGGACGTCCCTGCGCGGCGTCGCCGAGGCGCTCGGCCTTCCCGCCCGCGAGCAGGATCGCCTCGAGCACCTCAGGCCTCGAGCTCGTGCTGCCGCTCGGGCGTCTCGGGTAGCACGTCGCCGAACGAGACGGGTCGGCCGATCCCCTCGT
This sequence comes from Thermoleophilia bacterium, assembly GCA_025929895.1. Taxonomy (GTDB): domain Bacteria; phylum Actinomycetota; class Thermoleophilia; order Gaiellales; family Gaiellaceae; genus JACCTU01. The sequence goes on along the minus strand of JAICPI010000036.1, from coordinate 5,087 downwards.
AGGCGAACCCGACGGCCCGCGCCTGCGCCGGGTCGAGCAGGTTGCGGCCGTCGACGATCAGGGGCCGCGCCATCAGGTCGCGGATCTCCGGCCGGGCGAGGTCGCGCAACTGGTCCCACTCGGTCACGATCACCGCCGCGTCGGCGTCGCGGACCGCGTCCTCGATCGACTCCGCGGCCTCCGCCTGCGGCAGGAGGCGAGCGGCGTCGACGATCGGGTCCCAGGCGCTCACGGCTGCGCCCTCGGCGATCAGGCGCGAGGCGAGCACGAGGCTCGGCGCCTCGCGCGTGTCGTCGGTGCCCGCCTTGAAGGCCAGCCCGAGCAGCGCGATCCGCTTCCCGCGCAGGCGCCCCAGGTGGCGCTGGAGCTTCGAGATCACGCGCCGCTTCTGGAGCTCGTTCACCTCGATCACCGCCGAGAGCAGCTGGAAGTGGTAGCCACTGTTCCCAGCCAACTGCTTCAAAGCGGACACGTCTTTCGGGAAACAGGAACCGCCGAAGCCGATCCCCGCGCGCAGGAAGTGCGGCCCGAGCCGGTGGTCGAGGCCCATTCCCTCCGCGACCTTCTGAACGTCCGCCCCCACGAGCTCGCAGACGTTCGCGATCTCGTTCACGAACGAGATCCGCGTGGAGAGGAATGCGTTCGAGGCGAGCTTGATCATCTCCGCCGAGTTGACGTCGGCGCGGACGATCGGAGCGTCGATCCCCGCGTGCAGCGCCTCGACCTTGTCGCCGTCCGCCTCGTCGAACGCGCCGATCACGATGCGGTCCGGATGCGCGAAGTCGTGCACCGCGCGACCCTCGGCCGTGAACTCCGGGTTCGAGACGTAGCCGACGTTCGTGAGCCCGCGCTGGTCGAGGGCGTTGCGGATCTTCTCGCCGGTGCCCACCGGCACCGTGCTCTTCATCACGAGGACGAGGTCGCGCTCGCCCTGCGGCAGCTCGTCGACGACCGTCCAGACGGCGGACAGGTCGGCGTCGCCCGAGTAGGTCGGCGGCGTCCCGACGGCGACGAACACGACCTCGGCGCCGTCGATCGCCTCGGCGACGGACGTCGTGAACGCCAGCCGCTCCGCGTTCTTCGCGAGCAGCTCGTCGAGCCCCGGCTCGTAGATCGGCACCTGACCCGCCCGCAGCTGCTCGATCTTCTCCTCGAGGACGTCGCGGACGACGACGTCGTGCCCGAGCTCGGCGAAGCAGGCTCCGGTGACGAGCCCCACGTATCCCGCGCCGAAAACGCCGATCCGCGCCACGGTCGGAGCCTAGCGCGAGAGCGGCCGGAGGCTCTTCGCGATCTCCAGCATCGTCTCGTTCGAGAGCTTGTCGAGCACCGTGTTCGTGACCCAGTACGTCGCCTCGTCGGTCTCGAGCACGACCATGTGCAGGTGCGAGCCGTTGTAGTAGAGACGGTACGTACGGCCCTTGATCACCGTCGAGTCGTTCGGGTCGCCGAGCGCCGGCGCGTCCTTCCAGGCCGTCATCTGGACGCCCCAGAAGTCGCCGACGCCGTTCGTGTACGTCATCCGGATCGCCTTGCCGTCGCCGAGCCGGTAGACGCGCACCGGGGTCGTGTCGTCGAGGCGGCTGCCGGCCTCGATCTTCGTCGGCGCGTAGACGGTGTACGGGACCTGCCGCTTGGCCTCGTTGAGCGCGGCGATCCCCGAGGTGTCTGCACGCACGTTGGGCGGGTTCCGCTCGGGCGTGCGATCGGCGGGCGCGGCCGCGATCGTCCCGTGGTACGTCTGGCCGACGATCACCGTCACGTCCGCGCCGTTCGAGAGCGGGGCGATCTCGGGCGGAAGCGCCTGGACGCGCCCGTTCCCGAACAGGTTCGCGATCTTGCGGGCGGCCGCCTGCGCGCCCGCCCCGGCCGCGTGGTAGACCTCGGTCCGGAAGTACTCGAAGCTCGGCGCGTTGCCGTCGCCGCCCGCGACGATCTCGTACCCGCGGGACCCGAGTTGCCCGCCTGCGGTCGCGGCGGCGCCGACCTCGCCGTTCCCGTTCAGGACGGTCACTGTCGTCTGGGAGGGCGGCGGCGCGCGCTCCTCGCGGCGGCGGTTGAGCGCGACGTCGGTCGCCTTCAGCGGCGCCTCGACGTCGGGCTGGATGAAGTCGTTGACCGCCTCGTCGACGCAGGCCTCGGCGACGGTCAGCTCGGCGAAGCCCTGGTAGCACGCGACGTCGATCCGCGCCTGGAACACGTGCCCGCCCGGCAGCTGATATGCGAACAGGGCGTAGTCGAGCACCGTCTTTGCGTCGAAGCTCGTGCCGTCGCTCTTGCCGACCTCGACGTTCTTCGTCACCGTCGTGACGAGCTTCGGCAGGTCGAGCACCGGGAAGTCGCCGGCGCGCTGCTTGATCGCTTTCACGAACAGCTGCTGTCGCGCGAGCCGGTAGAGGTCGGAGTCCGTGTGCCGGTAGCGCACGAAGTCGAGCGCGTTCTGGCCGTTCAGCTTCTGGTAGCCGGGCTGGAGGTCGATCGCCGCGTATCCGGTTCCCGGCGGGTTGTAGTAGCGGCGGTCGACGTCCATCCAGACGCCGCCCATGTGCGCGACGACCTGCTTGAAGCCGCGGAAGTTGACGAGCACGACGAAGTTGATCGGCACGTTCGTGAGCTGGCGCACCGTCTCGATCGCGGCGCTCGATCCGCAGAGCGCGTACGCGGCGTTGATCCGGTCGCGGAAGACGCCGTTCTTGCAGCCGTGGATGTCGACGACCAGGTCGCGCGGGAACGAGAGCATCGTGACGGTCTCGAGGTTCGGGTCCGCGCGCACGAGCATCAGCGTGTCCGAGTGGCCCGTCTCGCCCGCCTCGACGCCCGCCCGCTTGTCGTAGCCGAGCACGAGCGCCGTCGTGGGCTCGCCGGGGATGACGGCGTCGAGCTCCTTCTGGGCGATCACGACGTCGGCCGAGCGGGGGCCGAGGCTCGCGGCGATGTCCTGCTCGACGTAGAGGTACGTCCCGCCCGCGATTCCCGCCGCGAGCATGAGCGCGGCCACGATCGCCCAGAGCACGACCTTCCCGAAGAGCACGACGAGCCCGCGGGGCTTCGGGTCGGGCTGGCGGTAGCGCCGCATCGGTGCGCCGATCGACGGTGGATACACCGCCCGGCCGTTTCCGTTCACCTCGGCCGTGCGGCCGACGCCTCTCTTGAGCGTGGTCTTCATCTGGGAAAACACTGAGAACGCCGCTCGGCGTCCTCGCGGGTCAGGATAGCGCCGGCTCCGGCTGCGGCGTGTACGCGAGGTTCGGCGCGAGCCACCGCTCGACCTCCTCGACCGGAAGGCCCTTCCGCGCGGCGTAGTCCTCGACCTGGTCGCGGGCGATCCGCCCGACGCTGAAGTACCGCGACTGCGGGTGCGCGAAGTACACGCCGCTGACCGCCGCCGCCGGGAGCATCGCGCAGCTCTCCGTCAGCTCGAGCCCGACGTCCTCCGCCCCGAGGAGCTCGAAGAGCGTGCGCTTCTCGGTGTGGTCGGGGCACGCGGGATACCCGAACGCCGGGCGGATGCCGACGTAGCGCTCGGCGATCAGGTCCTCGCTCGTCGGCTCCGGGCCGGTCTCGTACCACTCGCGGCGCGCGACGGCATGGAGGTACTCGGCGAACGCCTCCGCGAAGCGGTCGGCGAGCGCCTTGACCATGATCGCGCGGTAGTCGTCGAGCTCGGCCTGGTAACGCGCCGCGAGCTCGTCGGCGCCGTGGATCGCGACCGCGAACGCGCCGAGGTGGCCCTCGTGGTTCTGAGCCACGAAATCGGCCAGTGATCGGTTCGGACGGGAGTCGCCGTACGCGGTCTGCTGGCGGAGGAAGTGAAAACGCCTGCTCTCGGCGACGATCACGTCGTCGCCCTCGGCGCGCGCCGGCCAGAAGCCGTAGACGCCTCGCGCTTGGAGCACAGAGCCGCGAACGATCTCGTCGAGCAGCGCGGTCGCGTCGTCGAAGAGCTCGCGGGCCGCCGGCTGCTCGAGGATCGCCGGGTACTTGCCCTTCAGCTCCCACGCGTGGAAGAAGAACTGCCAGTCGATGTAGCGCACGAGGGTCTCGAGGTCCGGCTCGACGATCCGCCTGCCGGTGAAGGACGGCGCGGTGACCTCGATCTCGACGCGCTGCGCGTTCGCGCGCGCCTCGGCGATCGGCAGCAGCGGCTTGCGGTCACGCTGCGCGTACTGGACGCGCAACCGCTCCTGGAGCGCGCGGTTCTCGGTGTCCAACCGTGCACGCCGGTCGGGATCGAGCAGGTCGGACATCACGCCGACGACGCGCGAGGCGTCGAGCACGTGGACGACCTCCCGCCCGTATTCCGGTGCGATCTTCACGGCCGTGTGCTGCTTCGACGTCGTCGCGCCCCCGACGAGGAGCGGCAGCTCGAGGCCGCGGCGCTGCATCTCGCGCGCGACCGAGACCATCTCGTCGAGCGAGGGCGTGATCAGGCCGGAGAGGCCCACGACGTCCGCCTTCAGCTCGAGCGCCGTGTCGAGGATCTTGTCGGCCGGCACCATCACGCCGAGGTCGACCACGTCGTAGTTGTTGCAGCCGAGGACGACGCCGACGATGTTCTTGCCGATGTCGTGCACGTCTCCCTTGACCGTCGCGAGCACCGCACGGCCCTGCGGGCCGCCGTTGCCGGCCTGCTTCTCCAGCTCCATGTACGGCTCGAGGTAGGCGACCGCGCGCTTCATCGCGCGCGCGCTCTTGACCACCTGCGGCAGGAACATCCGGCCCGAGCCGAAGAGGTCGCCGACGACCTGCATGCCGCTCATCAGCGGCCCCTCGATCACCTCGATCGGCCGCGCGAACCGCTGCCGCGCCTCCTCGGTGTCCTCCTCGATGAAGTCGACGATCCCGTGCACGAGCGCGTGCTCGAGGCGCTTCTCGACGGTCGCCTCGCGCCACGAGAGGTCGCGCTCGCGCTTCGCGCCCTCGCCCTTGACGCGGCTTGCGAGCTCGACGAGGCGCTCGGTCGCGTCAGGCCGCCGGTTGAAGATGACGTCCTCGACGTGCTCGAGCAGCTCGGGCTCGATGTCCTCGTAGACCGCGAGCTGACCGGCGTTGACGATGCCCAGGTCCAGCCCCGCCTGGATCGCGTG
>JAICPI010000041.1 GCA_025929895.1 Thermoleophilia bacterium | reverse complement strand
TCCCGGAACCGGAACCCGAGCCGGAGCCGGAGCCGGAGCCGGAGCCGGAGCCGGAGCCCGAGCCCGAGCGCGTCGTCGCGCTCCCACTCTCGACCGCACCGCGCGAGTGGAACGTCTGGGAGCTCGAGCGTCTCGTCCGCGAGCGGGGCACGGGCGACGTCGCCCAGGACGAGGAGCGCGCGTACCTGCTCGTCTACCTGCGCGAGTTCGCGAGCCCCGAGGGGACGCTGCCGCAGGACTTCGACGGCCTCGTGCGCGAGTCGTTCGGCGACCTCCTCGCCGCGACGCGGTGATCCCGCACGGGCTCGCCCGCCGCGGCCTCGCCCTGGGCGCGGTCGCGCTCCTCGGCGGGGTGCTCGCCTTCGCCGCGCCCTCGTGGCGCGGGGACGACGGCGCGAGCACCGGCAGGACGCCGAGCCAGGTGCCGGTCCCGGGCGCGGGGTGGTACGAGGCGCTCGCGGCGCCCTACCCGGCCGACTCGCGCCGGCGCCGAACCGCGTGCGGCCAGGAGATCGGGCCGCGCACGCTCGGCGTCGCGCATCCCGTGCTGCCGTGCGGCGTCAAGATCTTCATCTCGTACGGCGACACGGTGGTGCTGACGCAGGTGGTCGACCGCGGCCCGGCCGTTCCGGGACGCGACTTCGACATCACGCGGCCGCTCGCGGCGCGGCTCGGGCTGGAGGGAACACAGCAGATCCGCTGGCGCTACGCGCGTTGATAGCCGCCGGAAATGCGTCCGCAGGTCCCGCGGTCGCGAAGTCAGGCGCTACGGTGGTCGCATGACCGAGCTCGTGGGTGATTCCACTCGCGATGGCGAGTGGGCGCTAGTCCGGCTGAGGGTCGCGGATGCCGTGATCGTCTCCGCCGACGCGCCGGGGTTGTCGCGCCCGCTCGTCGGGCTGACGCTGCTCGAGGCGGCGGCCGTCCCCGGCGAGCGGCTCGCCGCCGATGCGCTCGCGAACGCGATCGGCCCGCTCGTCGCCGCGCAGCACGTGCGGGGGCGCGTCGCCGTCGCGATGAGCGGCGGCGTCGACAGCGCGGTCGCCCTCCTTCGCGCCGGGCCCGGAGCCGTCGGCGTCACACTCCGGCTCTGGCTCGACCCCGAGGGCCCCGACGCCGAGCGGGCATGCTGCTCGCCCGACGCCGTCATCGCCGCGCGCGAGACCTGCCATCGCCTCGGGCTCCCGCACGTGACGCTCGACCTGCGCGAGGAGTTCCGCAAGGCGATCGTCGAGCCGTTCGTGCGCGGGTACGCACGCGGGGAGACGCCGAACCCCTGCGTTTCGTGCAACGGCAGCTTCCGGTTCGCGGAGCTGCTCGCGTTCGCGGAGCGCATCGGCGCGGAACGGCTCGCGACCGGCCACTACGCCCGGATCGTCGAGCGCGGAGGGGGGCGGCTGCTCGCGCGCGCCCTCGACCCCGACAAGGACCAGTCCTACATGCTCGCCAAGCTCGACCCGGCCCGCCTGGAGCGGCTCTGGTTCCCGCTCGGCGGGCAGACGAAGGCGCAGACGCGCGAGGAGGCCGCGCGCGCCGGGCTCGCCGCCGCGACGCGGAGCGAGAGTCAGGAGGCGTGCTTCCTCGCCGGCGGCGACTACCGCGAGTTCCTCGCACGGCGCGGGCTGAACGGCGGCGGGTCGATCGTCGACGAGGACGGACGCGAGCTCGGCCGCCACGAGGGGGTCTGGCGGTTCACCCCGGGGCAGCGGCGCGGGCTCGGCGTCGCGTCGCAGCGCCCGCTCTACGCGCTGCGCACCGACGCGCGCTCGGGGACGCTCGTGGTCGGCCCGCGCGAGTCCCTCGCGACGTCGACCGTGCACGTGCGCGGACGCCTCCACGTCCCGGTCGAACGTGCCGAGGCGAAGCTCCGCCACCGCTCGCGCGGGGTCCTGGCGACCGTCGTGCCGATCGAACGGGGCTTCCGGCTCGAGCTCGACGAGCCCGCGTACGCGGTCGCTCGCGGCCAGGCGGCCGTGCTCTACGACGAGAACGCCGTGGTCGGGTCCGGCGTGATCACGTCCACAGGACCGTAAGATCGGCCCCGTACGCGTGTCCCCAGTCATCGCCTTCACCTGGAACGACCTCGCCGACCTGGCTCTCGCGGTGTTCCTGTTCGCCGTCGGGCTCTCGCTCGCCTACGCGTTCGTGCGCCTCGGCGGAACTCTCGGGCGCGTCTCAGCGTTCATCAAGGGAACCCAGGATGAGCTCTTGCCGATCCTCAACAAGTCGGGCGGGACGGTCGATCGCGTGAACGCCCAGCTCGACAAGCTCGACGAGGTCACGGACAGCGCCGTCGACGCCGCAGCCAGCGTCGACACGGCCGTCCGCGCCGTCAGCTTCGCGATCCAGCGTCCCGTGCAGAAGGTCGCCGGCCTCGCGGCCGGCATCGCGCACGGCGCTGCCGCGTTCCGGGTGGAGCACGACTGGCGCGGCGCCGTCGACCGCGGCAAGGAAGCCGCGGCGCGGCGCGAGAGCGAGCTCGGCGACGAGCTGCGACGCGCGGACGAGGCGCGACCTTGAGCGACGAGATCGTCCTGCGCCTGCCGCGCGAGCGGCCGTTCTTCGGCGTGGCGCACCTCGTGCTCGGCGGGCTCGCCGTGCGGCTCGACCTCAGCTTCGAGCAGCTCGAGGACGTGCAGGTCGCGCTCGCGGAGCTGCTCGAGCAGCACGAGAACGGCGACGACATCACCGTCTCGGTGACGGTCGAGGGCGGCGTGCTCCGCGCCTCGCTCGGGCCGTTCGACGAGACGCTCGCCACCGACCTCGAGCGCGACGGCGGCCCCGTCGGGCTGCGCAGGGTGCTCGACACCGTCGTCGACTCCGTCGAGGTGACCGACCGCGACGGGCAGCCGTGGGTCGTCCTGACGAAGACGATGAGCCGCTGATGCCGGAGCGGAACGACAGGGAGCTGCTGCGCCGCTACCACGAGGAGGGCGACCTCCAGGCGCGCGAGCAGCTGATCGAGCAGTACATGTCGCTGGTCCGCTCGCTCGCGCGCAGGTACTCGTACCGCGGGGAGCAGCTGGACGACCTCGTCCAGATCGGCGCAATCGGGCTGATCAAGGCGATCGACCGGTTCGACCTCGAGCGCGGTGTCGAGCTCACGACCTACGCGACGCCGAACATCATCGGCGAGATCAAGCGGCACTTCCGCGACAAGGGCTGGTCGGTGCGCGTGCCGCGCGGCCTCCAGGAGCTGAACGTGCAGCTGTCGCGGCTGATCGAGCAGCTGACCGTGCAGCTCGAGCGCTCGCCGACGATCGCCGAGCTCGCGAAGGCGTCGGACTCCACGGAGGAGGAGGTGCTCGAGGCGCTCGAGAGCGGCCGCGCCTACTCGACGCTCTCGCTCTCGACGGGCGGCGGGGGCGACGGCGACGACGACCTCGACCCGCTCGAGTCGATCGGCGAGGAGGAGCACGAGTACGAGGTCTCGGAGGACCGCGCGGTGCTGGAGCCCGGCTTCCGCGCGCTCGACGAGCGCGAGCGGCGCATCCTGCACCTGCGCTTCTTCGAGGGTCTGACGCAGTCGCAGATCGCGCAGCAGGTCGGGATCTCGCAGATGCACGTGTCGCGGCTGATCCGCCGCTCGCTCGAGAAGATCCGCGCCGAGATCGCGGAGGAGGAAGGCGCGGGAGAGCGCCGCGCCGCGCGCGGGTAGCGCGGGGGCCGGCCGTACACTAGGGCCCGTGCGGACGACCGCCGAGCTCCGCGAGGGGTACCTCTCCTTCTTCGAGTCCAAGGGCCACAAGCGGCTCCCGTCGTGGCCGCTGATCCCGCGCGCGGACGACCACTCGACGCTGCTCACGACCGCGGGCATGCAGCCGCAGATGCCGTTCTTCCTCGGGCGAGAGCAGCCTCCGGCACCGTTGACGACGACCGTGCAGAAGTGCTTCAGGACGCCCGACATCGACGAGGTCGGGCTCGACGGGCACCACCTGACGTTCTTCGAGATGCTCGGCAACTTCTCGTTCGGGCAGTACTTCAAGGCGGGGGCGATCGAGCTCGCGACGGAGTTCCTCCGTGAGCGGCTCGGCCTCGACTGGGACCGCGTCTGGGTCACCGTGCACGCGGGCGACCCCGAGCTCGGGCTCGGCCAGGACGAGACGGCGATCGAGCTCTGGGAGCAGATCGGGGTACCCCGCGGGCGGATCGTCGGGCTCCCGAGCTCCGAGAACTTCTGGTCGGTCGGCGGGCCGGGGCCGTGCGGGCCCGACTCCGAGATCTACTGGGACTGGGGCGAGCGGTACGGCTGCGGCGACCCGACGTGCGCGCCGGCCTGCACCCGCTGCGACCGCTTCCTCGAGTTCTGGAACCTCGTCTTCATGGAGTACGAGCTGCGCGCCGACGGGACACTCGTCCCGCTGCCCGAGCAGAACGTCGACACGGGCATGGGCCTCGAGCGGACGGCGGCGGTCTTGCAGGACGTCCGGTCCGTCTTCGAGACGGACGGCTACCAGGCGATCATGCGCTGGATCGAGTCCGAGAGCGGGATCGCCTGGGACGCGAACGAGACCGCGACGAAGGCGCACCGCGTGCTCGCCGACCACGGCCGCGGGATGACGTTCCTCGCCGCCGAGGGGATCGTCCCGTCCAACGAGGGCCGCGGCTACCTGCTGCGGCGGCTGATCCGGCGCGCGATCGTGCAGGCGCGGCGCATCGGGCTGCGCGAGGTCTGGCCGATCAGCGGCGTCGTTACCCAGCAGCTGGAGCAGTGGCATCCCGAGCTGCGCGAGCACGCCGGCGAGGTCGAGCGGACGTTGCGCGCGGAGGAGGAGCGTTTCTCCGAGACGCTCTCGCGCGGCCTGAAGCTGTTCGAGGAGGTCGCGGGGGGCGCGGCCATCTCCGGCGAGGACGCGTTTCGCCTGCACGACACGTACGGCTTCCCGTTCGAGGTGACCAGGGAGCTCGCGACCGAGCGCGGCCTGCCGGTCGACGAAGACGGGTTCCGCGAGCTGATGGAGGAACAGCGCGAGCGCTCGCGCCGGGGCACGACGTTCGAGCCGCGCGTCGCGGGTGCTCCGCGCACGGAGTTCGTCGGCTACGAGAAGACCGACGTGCTCACGTCGATCGTCGGGTACGAGCAGCTCGAGGACGAGCTCTTCCAGGCGAAGCTCGAGGACTCGCCGTTCTACCCCGAGGGTGGCGGCCAGGTCTCGGACGTGGGTTGGATCGAGAGCGAGGAGGGCGGCGGGCGCGCCGAGCTCGTGCGCGCGATCCGGCTCGGCGACGACCAGGAGCTCGTCTTCCGCGGCAGCGGCTTCGCGCGGGGCACGCGCGTCCGCGCCGTCGTCCCCTGGGCGGTGCGGTTCCCGACGATGGCGAACCACACCGCGACGCACCTCCTGCACAAGGCGCTGCACGAGGTCGTCGGGGAGCACGCGAAGCAGGCCGGCTCCGCCGTGCGCCCGGACAAGCTGCGCTTCGACTTCACGCACGGCCGGGCGCTCAGCGCCGACGAGCGCGAGGAGATCGAGCGGCGCGTCAACGAGAAGGTGTTCGCGAACCTGTCGGTGCGCACATACGTGACGCCGATCGACGAGGCGCGCAGGTTGGGCGCGACGATGCTCTTCGGCGAGAAGTACGGCGACCAGGTGCGCGTGGTCGAGATCGACGGCTACTCGCGCGAGCTCTGCGGCGGGACGCACGTTCGCTCGACCGCTGAGATCGGGCCGTTCGTGATCCTCGCCGAGGGGTCGGTCGGCTCGGGCGTCCGCCGGATCGAGGCGGTCACGGCCGGCGACGCGTGGGCGCTCCTGCGCTCCCGTGCCGCGGAGGCCGACGAGCTGCGCGCCGAGCTCGAGCGCGCGCGCCGGGAGGCGAAGAAGCCGAAGGCCGAGGCGGCGGGGCCGGAGCTCGTCGAGGAACGCCGGACCGAGGCCGGCAACGTCCACGTGATCGTCGTCGAGGCGAGGGCCGCGTCCGTCGACGACCTGCTCGCGCTCTCGGACCGCCTCAAGCAGCAGAACGCGCCCGCAGCGGTGGTGCTGGGCGCGCGCGAGGACGGCACCGCGACGCTCGTGCTCAACTTCGACCGTTCGCTCGAGGCACGCGGCCTCGACGCGGGCGCGGTCGTGAAGCAGGCCGCGGCGCTGATCGGCGGGGGCGGGGGCGGCCGCCCGACGATGGCACGCGCGGGCGGGAAGCAGCCGGAGCGGCTCGCCGAGGCGCTCGCGGAGGCAGAGCGGCTGATCGTCGCCGCGCTCCGTTGAAGGTGCTCGCGCTCGACTACGGGGCCGCGCGCACGGGCGTCGCGGTCTCCGATCCCACGGGGACGCTCGCGCGGCCGCTCTGCGTCGTCGAGCGCGTGGGCACGGAGCCGGGGCTCGCCCGCCTCGCCGAGCTCGTGCGCTCGGAGGACCCGGAGCGCATCGTCGTCGGCCTGCCCCTGACCCTGCGCGGCGAGCGTGGGGCCCAGGCGCAGGAGACGGAGCGCTTCCTCGAGGCGCTCCGCGCCGTCGTGAGCGTCCCGGTCGAGTCGTTCGACGAGCGGTTCACGACGACGCTCGCCGGCGCCCACGGCGACGCGCCCGAGGACGCCCGGGCCGCCGCGCATCTGCTCTCCTCGTATCTCGAATGGGCGCGCAGGTAACGCCGCCGGTCCGCGGCCGGCCGAAGCCGCCGCGACGCAAGCTGGTCGCGCGCCGCACGCTCGCGCTCGCGGTCCTGCTCGGCGTCCTCGCCTTCGTCGCCTGGCTCGGCGCGCTCGCGCTCGGAGCCGCGCGCGAGTCGGCGCCGCCTCCGCCCGCGACGACGGCACCGCCGCCGCCCGACCCGCTCCGGATCGTCTTCCCCGAGGGGTTCACGATCGACCAGATGGCGGAGCGGATCACGGCGGTGAACGCGATTGCGCGCGAGCGGCGGAACGTCCGACCGCGGCTCCGCGCGGCCGAGTATCTCCGGTTGACACGCCGGTCGCGACTCCCCGGGGAGTTGGCGGGCGACGGCAAGCGGCGCATCCTCGAGGGCTTCCTCTTCCCCGCGACGTACGAGTTCCTGCCCGAGACCACGACCGCGCAGCTGATCAACAAGCAGATCGTCGCGTTCGAGAAGGCGTGGGCGAAGGTCGACCTCGCCTACGCGAAGTCGAAGAACCTGACGGCGTACGACGTGCTGATCATCGCGTCGATGGTCGAGAAGGAGACGCTCGCTCCCGAGGAGCGTCCGCTCGTCGCCGCCGTGATCTACAACCGGCTGAAGGCCGGCATGACGCTCGGGATCGACGCGACACTCCGCTACGGCCTCGACATCCCGCCGACGGAGTCGATCCGCCAGTCCCAGCTCGAGTCGGACAACCCGTACAACACGCGCTGCGCTGGTTGCACGGGACTGCCGCCGACGCCGATCGCGAACCCGGGCCTCGCGTCGCTCCAGGCCGGCGCGCACCCCGCGAAGGTCGACTATCTCTTCTTCGCGCGGAACCCGGACAAGCAGACGCACTTCTTCACCGCGAACGAGGCGGAGTTCCTGCGCTTCCTGGCCGAGCACGGCTACGGCGGATGAGCCGCGGCGACGCGTGATCGCCGCCACGACGCAGCTCGTCGCGCTGATCGGCCACCCGGTCGCGCACTCGCTCTCCCCGCGGATGCAGAACGCCGCCTTCGCCGCGCGCGCGCTCGACTGGGCGTACGTCGCCCTGGACGTGCCGCCCGAGCGGCTCGAGGAGGCGGTCCGCGGGCTCGCGGCGGCGGGGTTCGCGGGCGCGAACGTGACTGCGCCGCACAAGGTCGAGGTGGCGCGCCTGGTCGGGAGCGAGGAGCCGTCCGTGAACACGCTCGTGTTCCGAGACGACGGGATCCGCGCAGTCAGCACGGATGCCGCGATCCTGGCCGGGCTGCACGCCGAACGTCCCGTCGTGCTCGGCGGCGGCGGCGCGGCGCGCGCCTTCGAGCGCGCGCTCCCCGGCGCCCGCGTCTTCGCCCGCGGCGGCGACTGGCCCCCCGACGCGAGCGGCGCCGACGTTGTCGTGAACGCGACCTCCGAGCGCGACGACGTGCTCGTCGAGCTCGGGCCGGGGCAGACGCTGGTCGACCTGCCCTACCCGGACTCCGCCACCGCCCGGGCCGCCCGCGCGGCCGGGGCGACGGTGCGCGACGGGCTCGACGTCCTCGTGGCGCAGGGCGCGGCGGCGTTCGAGATCTGGACGGGAGTGCCCGCTCCGATCGGGACGATGCGCGCCGCCGTCCGCGCCTGACGAACGAGGAAGGGCCCGCGAGCGGGCCCTTCCTCGAACCTGCGGTCGTGTCGGCTAGTGGATCTGGATGTTGCCTCCCTCGAGCACCTGCTCGCCCGAGTCGTAGCCGTTCGAGACGCGGATGCGATACGTGTCGCTCGAGCCCGGCTCGCCGGGGTCCTCGACGTCGATGCGGAAGTCGAACGAGCCGCTGCCGTCGACGGTAGCCGTCCCGAAGATCATCGCCGACGTGCCGTCGGCGCTGCACACGACCGCGTCGATGTCGGCCGACTGGATGTGCACGTCGGCCGCGGGTCCGTGATCCTGGTAGTTCGCGTTGCCCTTGAGGCCGTCGGCCTTCGCGTTTCCGCCGAAGGTGGCCTTGTCGCCGTTGGCCGCCGTGATCCGGCCGCCGTAGGTGACCTTGCAGCCCGGCGTGCTCGCGGGGATGACCCACGCCTTTGCAGCGGTGTCCTCCGGCTCGCTCGCGTCGTTGACGTTGTCGCCGTCCGTGTCCGCGTAGGCCGTGATCACGTCGGCTCCGGGCAGCGCCGGGCCCGTGTAGCAGAACTCGGCCTGACCGGCCGCGTTCGTCGTCGCCGACCCGCTCGTGGTCACGGAGCCCGCGACGCTGAAGCGGACGACGATGCCGGGCGTCGGGTTGCCGAACGCGTCGCGAACGGTCGCCGTGACACAGTGCTCGTCGTCCACGGTGTTGGTGTCCGTCTCGGGCGTCAGCTCGAGCGTCGCCGGGTCACCCGGCGTGACGAGGACGTTGATCGTCTGGACAGCCGTGGTCGGGCCACCCGGCGTCATCACCGCGGTGACCGTGCACGTGTAGCTCCCGGGCACCGTGGGCGCCGTGATCGTCTCCGTGAACATCGGGTGCGACTCGCCGGAGAACGGCCCGTACGGCGGGGCCGGGCTGAACGTGATCCCGAGCTGGCAGCCGGCGCTGACGGCCAGGTCGACCGTGTAGGGAACCTCGGCTGCCTGGTCGATGATGAACGCGCCGATGTCCTCCGCGTCGCTCTCCGGGACGGCGACGCCCCCGGTCGCGTTCGCCAGCGAGGCGTGACACGGATTGGCCGTCGTCGTGTTGTAGCTGATGTACAGCAGGGTGTGGTCGTCCGCGATCAGCCCGCTGATCGCCTCGCCCGTGTCGATGTCGTCGCCGGCTCCGCTCTCGTTGACGCCGTTGCGACCCGGATCGCTGAGCGGCGCCGTGCTCGGGCAGGCGCCGAACGACGTCATGCTGTGGGGGACGTTGTCCGCGAGCACGACGAGGAACCTCGTCGCCTCGGGATCCCTCGTCGCGAGCAACGTTGCGTCCGAGTAGGCCTCGAAGTGGACGCGGTTGTTCGACTCGGGCAGGTCGAGCCCGTTGCCGAGGACCATGGCGCCGATTCCTGCGCTGAACGTCGCGCAGTCCGCCGTGTAGCCGGGGGTGCGCAGCTCGTACGGGTCGTCGGTCGCCACGCCGTAGGGGGCCATCGGGTAGTCCTCGAACTCGACCGCGGCGAACCGGGCGCCGGGGATCGCAGCCTGCACGTCCGTGCAGATCTGCACCGCGTCCGCCTGCGCCCTGGCGAGCCCGGCTCCCATGCTGCTCGTCGCGTCGATCGCGACGATGATGTCGGCCTTCGCCGGCAGCCCCGTCAGGTGGAGCACCTTGCTCACGGTCGTCGACGCGCCGGCCTGGAGCGTCGTTGTGACGACGGCCGGCTCGAAGCGGTCGGGCGGATCGGCGAGCGCCGGGCTCGCGAAGGCCGCGAAGAGCGCGATCGCGAGCACGAGTGAGCCGACTGTTCGTTTCATGGTGGCTCTCACGAGCCCACCTCCTTGTTGTTCGTGCGCTGTTCGACCCGCGCGACGGCGCGGACCCTTGTCCCGAGCAGGGTCGATGGGCGCCGCAGCCGTGTTCCTCGAGACACCGGAACCTCACCTCGTAGGTCGGCCTTGCCCGCACTCGAACGCTAGGAGCCTCCCGGCGGATCGCATAGAGGGTCGAGGCCGCATTTCGCGTCGGGCGTGCGCCCTACGGCCCTGCCCTTGCACGCCCTCCGACTCGGGTGTAGAACGAGAGAGCCGTTGGACCGAACGCCGCCGAGAGTCACGTCGGGTCACGTGCTGGTCGTCGACGACGACCCGCAGGCTCGCGCGCACGTCCGGAACGTGCTCGAGGACGGCGGGTACCGGGTGGTGGAGGTGCCGGACGGAGCGGCGGCGCTCGAGTCGGTCCGCGCCTCGCCGCCAGCCGCGGTGCTCCTCGACGTGAACCTGCAGCGGCTCTCGGGGTACGAGGTCTGCCGTGTTCTCCGTGAGCAGCACGGCTCCGCGCTTCCGATCGTGTTCCTGTCGGGGGAGCGGACCGAGTCGTTCGATCGAGTCGCGGGGCTCCTGATCGGCGCTGACGACTACCTCGCGAAGCCGTTTGCGCCGGACGAGCTGCTGGCTCGGCTTCGGGGCCTGCTCCGGAGGGCAGGCGTCGGTCGGTCTCCCTCCACGCTCACCGGGCGAGAGCTGCAGGTGCTCGAACTGCTCGCCGAGGGGTGCGACCAGACCGAGATCGCCGAGCGGCTCGTGATCAGCCCCAAGACGGTCGGCACGCACATCGAGCACATCCTGAACAAGCTCGGCGCGCACAGCCGGGCCGAGGCGGTCGGGCTCGCGTACCGGCTCCGGCTCGTGCCGGTCCGTCTCCCCGCCTGACCGAGAGCGTCCCTCTACGCTTCTCCGCGTGGCTTTGCGTCTGTCAACGGCCGGCGAGTCGCACGGTCCGGCGCTCGTCGCGATCGTCGAGGGACTGCCGGCCGGGCTGACGCTCGGGCGCGACGCGATCGACGCGGACCTGCGTCGCCGACAGGACGGCTACGGCCGAAGCCCTCGCCAGCGGATTGAGCAGGACGAGGTGGAGGTGCTCGCCGGGCTGCGGCACGGCCGGACCCTCGGAACGCCGCTGGCACTCGTCGTTCGCAACCGGGACCACGCGAACTGGGAGTGGGGGATGAGCCCGTGGCCGCCCGAGGGCGAGCCGTCGGGGAAGGGCACGAAGCCGGTGACGCTCCCCCGGCCCGGCCACGCCGACTTCGCGGGCGCGCTCAAGCACGGGCTCGCCGACGCCAGGGATGCGCTCGAGCGCGCGAGCGCGAGGCACACCGCCGTGCACGTCGCCGCGGGCGCCGTGGCGAAGGCGCTGCTCGCGACGATCGGGGTCGCCCTCGAAGGAGCGGCCGTCGACGAGGAGGCTCTGCGTGCACGCACCGACGAGGCGCGGGCGGAGCGCGACACGGTCGGCGGCACGGTCGAGGTGCGCGTGCGGGGCGTGCCGCCGGGCCTCGGCTCGTACGCGACGAAGGACGAGCGCCTCGATGCACGCATCGCCGCGGCGCTGATGGGCATCCAGGCCGTCAAGGGCGTCGAGATCGGCGAGGGCTTCGCGCTCGCGGGGCTCCGCGGCAGCGAGGCGCACGACGAGCTGCTCCCGGGCTTCGCGCGGGAGACGAACCGCGCCGGCGGGCTCGAGGCCGGCGTCACGAACGGCGAAGACGTCGTCGCCCGCGCGGCGATGAAGCCGCTGCCCACGCTGATGCGACCGCTGCGCTCGGTCGACCTCGCGACCGGCGACCCGGGCGAGGCGCTCGTCGAGCGCAGCGACGTGGCCGCCGTCGAGGCGCTTGCGGTGGTCGCGGAGGCCGCCGTCGCCTGGGAGCTCGCGCGCGCCGCGCGGGAGAAGTTCGGCGGAGACTCGCTCGACGACTTCCTCGCCGCGCACCGCGCGTACCTCGAGCGGATCCCGTGGGCCCCGCGCTAGAGCGCCACGTCGCGCTCGTCGGGTTCATGGGCGCGGGCAAGTCGGCGCTCGGTGCGACGGTCGCCGAGCGCCTCGGACGGAGGTTCGTCGACGTCGACCGCGAGGTCGAGGCGACCACGGGCCGGACGATCGCGCAGCTCTTCGGCGAGGGCGAGGCGCTCTTCCGGGCGAAGGAGTCGATCGTGACCGTCGAGCAGCTTCGCCGCGGGCCGCCCGCGGTGCTCGCGCTCGGCGGCGGCGCGCTCGGCTCGGACAAGGTGCGCGACGCGCTGCGGGCGCACGCGTTCACGGTGCTCGTCGAGGTCGACGTCGACGACGCTTGGGAGCGTGCGCGGGAATCGGGTCGCCCGCTCGCGCAGGACGAGCTCGAGTTCCGCGCGCTCTTCACGAAGCGGGCACCGCAGTACGCGGAGGCCGCCGACGCCCGAGCGCGGACGGTCGACGACGTCGTGCTCGCGGCGGCGGCCGTGCACGTCGAGACGGGCGCGCTCGCCCGGCTCGGCGAGCTCGTGCCGCCGGGCGCGGTCGCCCTGATCAGCGACGCGCGCGTCGCCGGCATCCACGGCGCCGACGCCCAGGTCGCGCTCGGCGGGCGGAGCGTCGAGATGCACGAGCTCCCGGAGGGGGAGGAGGCGAAGACGCTCGAGGTGATCTCCCGCCTCTGGCGGGCGCTCCGGCTCGACCGCTCGGGTGTCGTCGTCGCGCTCGGCGGCGGCTGCACGACCGACGCAGCCGGGTTCGCCGCCGCGACCTACCTCCGCGGCGTGCGCTGGGCCGCCGTTCCCACGACGCTCGTGGGCCAGGTGGACGCGGGGATCGGCGGCAAGACCGCGATCGACCTGCCCGAGGGCAAGAACCTCGTCGGCGCCTTCCACTGGCCGGCGCGCACGGTGGTCGACCCCGCGCTGCTCGCGACGCTGCCCGAGCGCGAGCGCCAGGAGGGGATGGCCGAGGTCGTCAAGACGGGCCTGCTCGCCGGAGAGCCGCTCTGGGAGCTCGAGACCGCCGAGCTCGTCCGCCGCTGCGCCGCGTTCAAGAGCGCCCTCTGCCTGCGCGACCCGCTCGACGCCGCCGAGCGGAACGTGCTCAACCTCGGCCACACGTTCGCGCACGCGCTCGAGGCGGCCGCCGGGTATGCGGGGGTGACCCATGGGCGCGCGGTCGCGCTCGGGCTCCGTGCGGCGCTCAAGCTCTCGGGCGTCGACGCGTCGCCGGTCGAGGAGGTGCTTCGCCCGCAGCGGGTGCGCGTCGACCGCGAGCGCGCGTGGGCCGCGCTGCTCCGCGACAAGAAGCGAGCGGACGGACACGTGCGGCTCGTGCTGCTCGAGGCGCCGGGCAGACCGGTGCACGGCGTCGAGCGCCCCGAGCAGGAGGTTCGCGCAGCCCTCGACGAGCTGATCGAAGGCTAGAGTCGGCGCCCGTGCAGATCGCGGTCCTGAACGGGGTCAACCTCGACGTCCTCCATCGGCGCGACCCGGCGCTGTACGGCGGGATCACGCTGAACGACCTCGAGACGCAGATCTACGCGTGGGCCAGGGAGCTCGGCTGCACGGCGCGCTGCCGCCAGACGAACAACGAGGGCGAGTTCGTCGCCTGGTGCCACGACGCGCTCGACTGGGCCGACGGGGTCGTCGTCAACCCGGGGGCGTGGACGCACTACAGCTACGCGATCCGCGACGCGCTCGAGCTGCTGAGCGTTCCGCTCGTCGAGGTGCACCTCACCGATCTCGAGCAGCGCGAGGAGTGGCGGCGGCACTCCGTGATCGCCGAGCTCGCGACGGAGCGCATCCTCGGCCGCGGCGCGGACGGGTACCGTGACGCGCTCGTCTACCTGACCGACAGATGAACCGGATCGACCGTCTCCGTCCACTGCTCGACGAGCCGCTGCTCGTCACCACGCCCGTGAACGTTCGCTACCTGACGGGCTTCGAGAGCTCGAACGCCGCGCTCCTCGTCGACGACGAGCGTGCGCTTCTCTTCTCGGACTTCCGCTACGCCGAGAGCGCGCGGAAGGTCGAGGGCGTCGAGTTCGTCGAGGTCGAGCGCGCGCTCGTGCGCGGCCTCGTCCCGCACGTCGGCGACAAGGTCGGGTTCGAGGCGACGAACCTGACGTACGCGAGCTGGGACTTGCTCCTCAGCGCCGGCCTCGAGCTCGTGCCGACGTCCGGCGTCGTCGAGCAGCTCCGGGCCGTCAAGAGCAACGACGAGCTCGAAGCGATCCGCCGGGCGACCGAGATCGCGGACGAGGCGTTCGTCCGCCTCTCGGGCGAGCCGTTCGTCGGCCGCACGGAGCGCGACCTCGCGCACGTCTTCGAGGAAATCCTGCACGAGCTCGGCGCGCACGGGCCCTCGTTCCCGACGCTCGTCGCCTCCGGGCCGAACGGCGGCACGCCGCACGCGCAGGCCGGTGACCGCGTGGTCGAGCGCGGCGAGACCGTCGTCGTCGACGGCGGCGCGGTCGTCGACGGCTACGCGTCCGACTGCACCCGCACGTTTGCGACCGGGAAGCTTCCCGACGAGCTTGCGCGGGCATACGACGTCGTGCTCGAGGCACAGCTCGAGGGGCTCGCGGCGGTCGCGCCCGGCGCCGCGGCCAAGGACGTCGACGCCGCGGCGCGCTCGGTGGTCGAGCGCGACGGCTTCGGGGAGCGGTTCGGGCACGGGCTCGGGCACGGAGTCGGTCTCCTGGTGCACGAGGCGCCCGCGCTCCGGCCGGAGTCCGATGACGTCCTCGCCGTCGACAACGTCGTCACGGTGGAGCCCGGGATCTACCTTCCCGGCGTCGGCGGGATCCGGATCGAGGACCTCGTTGTCGTGCGCGACGGGCAGGCGCTCGTGCTCACGTCGTTCCCGAAAGAGCTCGTCACGGTCGGCTAGCCTCTGCGCGCGATGGCGGAACAGGTCTCGACCAACCAGTTCAAGAACGGCATGCACATCGAGCTCGAAGGCGGCACGTGGCGCATCGTCGAGTTCCAGCACGTCAAGCCCGGCAAGGGCGGGGCGTTCGTGCGGACGAAGCTGAAGTCGACCGACAGCGGCTCCGTCGTGGACAAGACCTTCCGCGCGGGCGAGAAGTTCGCGCGCGTGCGCACCGAGGTCAAGGGCGTGCAGTACCTGTACGACTCGGGCGAGGACGTCGTCTTCATGGACGAAGGGAACTACGAGCAGATCACGCTGCCGCGCGAGTCCGTGGCCGACGCGCTCGAGTTCATCGCGCCCTCGAGCTCGGTGCAGCTGCTCATGATCGACGGGAGGCCGTCGGGCGTCCAGCTGCCGGGCTCCGTCGAGCTGGCGGTGACCGAGACCGAGCCCGGCGTGAAGGGCGACACGGTCTCGAACGTGACGAAGCCCGCGACGCTCGAGACGGGCGCCGTCGTGCAGGTGCCGCTGTTCGTGAACCCGGGCGACCGCGTCAAGGTCGACCCGCGCGACCGCCGCTACATCTCCCGCGCCTAGCTCGGCGCTAAGGTCCCGGCCGTGGCGAAACTGGCGGACACGACGATCCGCCTGCTCGGGCAGGAGCCGCTCGCCGGGTCGGTCCCGACCGCCGAGCTGCTGCGGCTCGCCGAGGTGCTCGACCGCGCAGGGTTCGCCTACCTCGAGGTCTCGGGCGGCGGCGTGTTCGAGAGCGCGGTTCGGCGCGGGGTGGAGAGCCCCTGGGAACGGATCCGCGCGATCCAGGCACGCGTCAAGACACCGCTCGGGCTCGCCCTCCGCGGCCGCTTCCTCGTCGGCTCGCGGCCGGTCGGCGGCGAGTTCGCGCGCCGCTTCGTCGCCTCGGCGGCGGAGAACGGGATCGACGTCTTCCGCCTGCACGACCCCTTGAACGACGTCTCGAACCTTCGCGAGGCGGCCGAGGCGATCGCCGCGGCCGAGCGCGAGCTCGAGGCCGGCCTGGTCTACAGCCCGGGCCCGGCGGGCGAGGTCGTCACGCTCGTCGAGCAGGCGAAGAAGCTGCGCGAGCTCGGGGCGGCGCGCGTCGTCGTCCACGATCCCACCGGTTCTCTCGGGCCTCACGGTGCCGCCGAGCTCGTGGTGCAGGTGCGCGAGGCCAGCGGGCTCCCGGTCGGCGTCTACTGCCAGGGCGCCGGCGGGAACGCCATGGCGGCGGCGCTCGAGGCGATCCGCGCGGGCGCCGACCTCGCCGCCTGCGCGGTCTACCCCGTCGCGCTCGCGGTGCACCGGGTCTCGGGCGAGTCGCTCGCGCAGGCGCTCGCCGGTCTCGGCCGCGACACCGGCGTGAACGTGGGGAGGCTCTGGGAGGCCTCGGAGATCGTCGACCAGCACATCGGCGACCAGCCGGTGACGCCGCTCGCGCCGCGCGTGGCCGTGCGGGCCGCGGAGTATCGCCTCCCCGCGGGCCTCGTCGCCGGGATCGACGCGAGCCTTCGCGCGCAGGCGGCCGGCGACCGGCTCGACGAGGTGCTCGAGGAGCTCTCGCGCATCCGCGCGGAGGTCGGCTCACCGCCGCTCGCGGCGCCGATCGGACAGATCCTCGGCTCGCAGGCGCTCATCCACGTGCTCTCCTCGCAGCGCTACCAGATCGTCGTCGACGAGCTCCAGGAGCTCGTGTCGGGTCGCTACGGCACGCCGCCGGGGCAGGTCGACGCGGGCGTCCGCCGCGCGATCGAGCTCGTCAGCGAGGGCGACGAGGTCGAGCACGAGCTCGCGTCGGTCGAGGACGTCCGCGCGCAGGTCGGCGACCTGGCGTCGAGCGAGGAGGAGCTGCTCCTGGTCGGGCTCTTCGGAACCGCAGCCGAGGGCCTGCTCGGGTCGATCCGCGGGCGCGCCAGCGGCGACGACTCGCTCGAGGCGCGCGGGGTCGACCAGACGCGCGCGGAGCGGATCCGGGAGATCGTGCGCGTCGTCCAGGAGTCGGGCGTGAGCGAGGTGACGATCGAGGAGTCGGGGATGCGCGTCTCCGTCCGGCGGACGCCCGAGGGCCCCGCGCCGGTGGTGCCGGCGCCCGAGACGCCGGGCCAGCTGCTCGAGCCCGAGCTCGAACCGTCCGTCGCCAACGGGTTCGTCCGGGTCGAGGCGCCGATGGTCGGGACGTTCTACCGCGCGTCGCAGCCGGGCGCCCCGCCGTTCGTCGAGGAGGGCGACGCGGTCGGCGTGGGGCAGACGCTCTGCATCCTCGAGGCGATGAAGCTGATGAACGAGATCAAGGCCGAGCTGGAGGGCGTCGTGCGGAAGATCCACGTCCAGAACGCCCAGCCGGTGGAGTACGGGCAGCTGCTGTTCGAGCTCGAGCCGCTCCCCGGCCGTCCGCTTGTGTAGTGGATCTCCCGGTGCCATCCTCCGGGCTTCTGACGCGCGATCAGACTGCGCGCTGCCGCGTCCTCAGTCGCGCCCGTACGTTCCACGTACGAGCGCTCACTGCGTCCTTGCATCGCTTGCTGCTCACGCCCCAGAAGCGCGGCAATGACACCGGGAGACCCACTGTTTAGCCGCGTCCTCGTCGCGAACCGCGGCGAGGTGGCCGTGCGCGTGATCCGCGCGCTCCACGAGCTCGGGATCGAGGCTGTTGCCGTCCACTCGACCGCCGACGCCGACTCGATGCACGTGCGGCTGGCCGACCGCGCGGTCTGCATCGGGCCGCCGCCCGCCGCCGAGAGCTACCTGCGCATCCCGAGCGTCGTCGCCGCCGCCGAGACGACCGGGTGCGAGGCCGTTCATCCGGGCTGGGGCTTCCTCGCGGAGAACCCGGCGTTCGTGACCGCGTGCGAGGAGAACGACCTCGTCTTCGTCGGGCCGCCCGCGGACGTGATGGCGCGCATGGGGGACAAGACGCACGCGAAGGCCGAGCTGGCCGCGGCGGGCGTGCCCCTCGTGCCCGGCACGGAGCGCGCGACCTCGCTCGACGAGTCGCGCCGCGCCGCTGCCGACGTGGGCTACCCGATCCTGCTCAAGGCCTGCGCCGGGGGCGGGGGCAAGGGGATGCGGCTCGTGCGCGACCCGGAGGAGCTCGAGGACGCGTACGCGAGCGCGACGAACGAGGCGCAGGCGGCGTTCGGCGACGGGACCGTGTACGTCGAGAAGGCGGTCAAGCCCGCGAAGCACGTCGAGATCCAGGTGCTCTGCGACGCGAGCGGCAACGTGCTCACGCTCGGCGAGCGCGAGTGCTCGATCCAGCGGCGCCACCAGAAGCTCGTCGAGGAATCGCCCTCGCCGGCGCTCGACGCCGAGACCCGCGAGGCGATGGAGGCCGCGGCCGAGGAGGCGTGCCGCGCGATCGGCTACGTGAACGCGGGGACGTTCGAGTTCCTGCTCGGGCCGGACCGCAGCTTCTACTTCATCGAGCTGAACTGCCGACTCCAGGTCGAGCACCCCGTCAGCGAGCTCTGCACCGGGATCGACATCGTGCGCGAGCAGCTCCGGATCGCGGCGGGCGAGCCGTTGACAGCGACGGGCCGAGCGGAACGGCGCGGCCACGCGATCGAGCTGCGCATCAACGCCGAGGATCCCTCGCGCGGCTTCCTCCCCGCGCCGGGGCGCATCGAGCGGTTCCGCCCGCCGCTCGGGCCGTTCGACCGCGTCGACACGTGCGTCGAGGACGGGACGGTCGTGCCGCCCTACTACGACTCGCTGATCGCGAAGGTGATCGTGTGGGACACCGACCGCCCCGCGACGATCTCGCGCGCGCTTCGCGCGCTCGGCGAGCTCGAGGTGCGCGGCGTCCCGACGACGCGGGAGGCGGCGATCGACATCCTCCGCAGCGAGCAGTTCCAGCGCGGCGACTACTCGACGACCTTCCTCGACGAGGAGGGTGCGCTGCTTCCGGCGCTGAGCGGGGCGGCGAGGTGAACCCGTACGAGCTGCACGAGCGGGCGGGGACGATCACCGTCTCGCCGGCCGCGCTGACGCAGATCGTCGTGCACGCGGCCGAGCTCGTGGACGGCGCGCGGGTGCGGAGGCCGAAGCGCGGGCTCGAGCTCGAGCTCGCCGACGGTCGCGCCCGGGTCGCGCTCGAGCTCGCCGCGCGCTTCGGCGCCGTGCTGCCAGACCTCGTCCGCGAGGTCCAGGAGCGCGTCAGCGCCTCGCTCGCGGACATGTGCGGCGTCGTCGTGGACGCGGTGGACGTCTCGGTCGAGGAGCTCGAGGACCGGTGACCACCGGGCGCCGGGCCGCGCGCCGCACGGCGCTCTTCCTGCTCTACCAGTGGGACGTGACCGGCCAGCCGCTCGCGTCCCTGCACGAGGGCGCCGTCGACGAGTACGCCCGGAGCGTGGCGGAGGCGGTCGCGGAGCACGCGGGCGAGCTCGACGCGCGGATCACCGCCGCGACCGAGGGCTGGACCGCCGACCGGCTCGGGGCCGTCGAGCGGAACGTCCTGCGCATCGCGGTGCACGAGCTCGACTCCGAGGACGTGCCGGACGCCGTCGCCATCGACGAGGCGGTCGAGCTGGCGAAGCGCTACGCGAGCGACGAGGCGGGGCGGCTCGTCAACGGGATCCTGGGCCGGATCCAGCGCGAGCGCGCAGCCTGAGCGCGTCGCAGCCGGACGCTACGCTCTCGCCGTGAGCGCAGAGGAGAGCCTCCAGCGCGCCGAGGGCCTGCTCGACCGGCTCGAGGCGACGCGTGCGCGCCTCGAGGCGACGGAGGACCCCGAGGCGGCGCTCGAGATCCTCGGCGAGCTCTCGGAGATCGCGAAGGAGGTCGAGACCGAGATCCAGCGCGCGAAGCGCGAGGCCGAGGCGGACGCGGATGCGGGGCGCTGAGGAGCTCCGCGAGCTGGTCGAGGACGCGCTCGCGGAGCTGACGTTCGCCGGGCCGGCCGGGCTCGACGAGGCCGTGCGCCACGCGCTCGACGGGGGCGGCAAGCGCATCCGGCCCGTGCTCACCCTCGCGGTCGGCGAGGCGCTCGGCAGCGAACCGCGGGAGCTCCTGCCCGCCGCGTGCGCGGTCGAGCTCGTGCACACCTTCTCGCTCGTCCACGACGACCTGCCGGCGCTCGACGACGACGACACGCGCCGCGGGCGGCCCAGCACGTGGGCGCAGTTCGGCGAGGCGGTCGCGGTGCTCGCCGGCGACGCGCTGCTCACGGAGGCGTTCCGGCTCGCGCTCTCCTACGAGACGCCCCTGGTCGCACGGGAGCTCGCCGACGGCACGCTCGGGATGATCGGCGGGCAGTACCTCGACGTGACCGAGTCCGCCGCGGACCTGGCCTCGCTGAACCGCCTCAAGACGGGCAGGCTGTTCGAGGCCTCGGTCCTCGTCGCGCTCCGAGTTCGTGGCTCGGAGCCACGAACCTGGGGGAGGTTCGCCGAGAGCGTCGGCGCGCTCTTCCAGCTCGTCGACGACCTGCTCGACGGGGACGGGTTCGTCGCGGCGCACGGCGTGGAGGAGACAAGGCGCCTGGCCGACGAGTCGGCCGAGCGGGCTCTCGCGGCGCTGGACGAGATCGACGCGGACACGAGCGTCCTGCGGGGGCTCGTCGAGGGCCTCGCCACGCGCACTGCCTGACGCCTCCGTCCGGCCCGACGCTCACGCTTGGGCGCATGATCGCGATCGACCAAGCGCTCCTCTTCGAGCTCGACGCGCACCCCCGGGCCACGCCCGAGGACCTCCAGCACGCGCTGCGCGGCCAGGCGCCGCTCCAGGCGATCGCGCGCTGGCTCCGGGCGCACGAGGGCTGGCTCGTCGTGCGCGAGGCGGCGGGCTGGAGGCTCTCCTCGCAGGGCGAGGGCTTCCTGGCCGCCCTCGACTAGTCGCGCAGAGGCAGCACGGGTCACCACTACGCTTGGCGCGTGAAGAAGCGCCTCGACGTCCTGCTCGTCGAGCGCGGGCTGGCGGAGTCGCGCTCGCAGGCGCAGGCGCTCGTGATGGCCGGGCTCGTCCCGGGCTTCGACAAGCCGGGCACGCAGGTGGAGCACGACACCGAGCTGACGCTCGACCGGCCGCCGCAGTTCGTCTCGCGCGGAGGCGAGAAGCTCGCGCACGCGCTGGACCTGCTCGCGGTCGACGTCCGCGCGCGCGATTGCCTCGACGTCGGCGCTTCGACCGGCGGGTTCACCGACGTCCTGCTCCAGCGCGGGGCGGCGCGGGTGATCGCGCTCGACGTCGGCTACGGGCAGCTGCACCCGAGGCTCCGCGACGACGCGCGAGTGACGGTGCTCGAGCGCACGAACGCGCGGGAGCTGCGCAAGCTCCCCTTCGCGCCGGAGCTCGTCGTGTGCGACGTCTCGTTCATCTCGGTCCGTCTCGCGCTGCCGCCGGCGCTCGGGCTCGCCGCGCCGGGCTGGGAGGCGCTGGTCCTCGTCAAGCCCCAGTTCGAGGCGGGCCGCGGAGACGTCGGGAAGGGCGGCGTCGTCCGCGATCCGGCCGTCCGCGGGCGCGTGGTGCGGGACGTGGCCGAGGCCGCCCTCGCGTGGGGAGGCGAGACGCTCGCGGTCGTAGACTCAGGGCTGCCCGGACCGAAGGGAAATCGTGAGCTCTTCCTCCACCTCGCCCACCGCGAGCGCCCGCAGCGCGCCCGCGAACTCGATCGCTGGATCGCAGATGCGGTCGCCTAGCCGCATCGCGATCGTCACGCACGGCAAGCCGGAGCGCATCGGCGACGCGGTCGCGCGCCTCGAGGAGGCCGCGCAGGGTGCCGGCGTCGCGGTCGTCGAGGGCGACGGAGCCGACCTCGTGGTCGTGCTCGGGGGCGACGGAACGATGCTGCGCGCGCTCAAGGGCTCACTCGACGACGGGGTCCCGGTGCTCGGCGTCAACTTCGGGCGCGTCGGTTTCCTGACCGCGCTGCCCGGCGACGAGCTCGAGGCCGGGCTGGCGCGCGTGTTCGCCGGGGAGTACGCAGTGGTGGAGCTGCCGACGCTCGAGCTCGAGGCCCGCGGCGAGCGCCACACCGCGGTAAACGACGTCGTCGCGACGAGCTCCACGCTCGGCCGCATGATCGAGCTCGGCTGGTCGGTCGGGGGCGAGGACCTCGGGCTGCTCGCCTGCGACGGCGTGATCGCGTCGACGCCCTCGGGGTCGACCGCGTACAACCTCTCG
>JAICPI010000007.1 GCA_025929895.1 Thermoleophilia bacterium | reverse complement strand
TCGGCTCACTCTCAAGCGTCTCATCAAGTCGCGGCGCCACCCACTGCTTTTCCGGCTCCTATCGCCCCTGCCCCGGCCACCTGCGTCAGTCCGCCGTCGTCGACCTTCGGCATCCAGCTGACAACGCGCCCGAACAGACGGTCGAGGAGCGCGAACGTCAGCAGCGCGAAGACTCCGACGCAGATCGCGATGATGATCATGCGCCCGGTGTTCGTGGTGTACTCGGCGACGGCCATGATGCTGCCGAGGCCGTCGCGGAGACCGATGTACTCCGCGCCGACGGTCAGCGACCAGCTGAGCCCCGCGGCAAGAAGCAGGCTCGTCCTCAGTTCCGGCATCGCACCAGGAACGACGACACGAAGGTACGTACGCACCCGCGATGCCCCGAGTGTCCGAGCGCTTTCGAGGTAGCGGTCCGGAACGTTCGCGACTGCGTTCAGCGTCCCGACGACGAGGACGACCCAGACGCCGAACGCGATGAAGGTCGTCGTCCCGCGTGAGTTCGCACCGAGCCAGAACTGGAACAGCGGGATCGCCGCCAGCAACGGCACCATGCGCAGGAAGTTGAGCGACGGCCACGCGAGGCGCCGCGCCGTCGCCCAGTACGAGATCAGGAGCCCTGTGCCGACGCCCGCGGCGACGCCGATGCCGAGCCCGAGCAAGAGTCTCGTCAGCGTCGAGAGCGAGTGATAGCCGAGCGCGAGCAGCGCGCCGAGGTACGTCTCCTCGCCGCCCCGGATCGGCGCCGGCGCCCAGTACGGCTTCGTCCAGTTTCCGGAGAGGTCTTTGAACGACTCGGTGAAGACGAACTCCCACGACGGCACGATCGGGGACCCCTCGCGGGGGCTCTCCGGCACGAGGTGCGCCGCGATCTCCCAGCCCACCAGGATGACGACCCACGTCAGGAGCGCCGCCGGGTGACGGCTGATCGTCCTGATGACGCCCGACACGTTCGGTTACCCCTGCGCGGCGAGCCGTGAGGGTGCAGCGTGCGTCGTCTGCACACCGAGGTGCGAGAGGATGCGCTTGGTCAGCCCGACCGCTTCCGCGCTCGCCCTAACGTCCTCGTCGCGTGGGCGCGGCAGGGCGACCGGGAGGTCGTCCACGATGCGGCCCTCGCTGACGAGAAGCACGCGGTCGGCGAGGATCAGCGCCTCCTCGATGTCGTGCGTGACGAAGAACACGGTCTTGTTCGCCTCTTCCCACAACTCGATCAGCAGGTCGTGGAGCTGGCGACGCGTGAAGTAGTCGAGGGAGCCGAACGGCTCGTCCATGAGCCACACGTCCGCGTCGACGGCGAGCACGGCTGCAAGCG
This sequence comes from Thermoleophilia bacterium, assembly GCA_025929895.1. Classification (GTDB taxonomy): domain Bacteria; phylum Actinomycetota; class Thermoleophilia; order Gaiellales; family Gaiellaceae; genus JACCTU01. Next base: position 61,566 of record JAICPI010000007.1, on the reverse strand, counting down.
CCACCCGCTTCCGCATCCCGCCCGAAAGCTCGCGGGGCCACGACTGCGCGAACTCGTCCAGACCGACCTCGCTCAACCGACGGTCGGAGATCCGCCGTCGCTCGCTCTTCGACAAACCCGCCGCCGCGAGGCCGAACTCGACGTTGTCGCGGACGTGCATCCACGGGAAGACGGTGTCCTGCTGAAAGACCATCGCTCGGTCCCTGCCCGGGCGGGTCACGTGCCGGTCGCCGACCGCGACGCTGCCGCCCGTCGGTTGCTGAAGACCGGCGAGGACCCGCAAGAGAGTCGTCTTGCCGTGGCCGGAGCGGCCGACGACGCAGATGAACTGGCCCTCGGGCGCCTCGAAGGAAACGTCGCGAAGCGCTTGAACGAGCTGTCCCGACCGATGCTGGAAGACGCAGGAGACGTTGTCGAAGACGACCTTAGCTGGCACCTGAACCTTCCCCCTTCGAGTTGATCATCGGACGCCGTGTCCCGCCTCGGCCCACCGCGTTGCCGCGCGCGCCAGCTCGACGGCGATTCGATCGACGGCCAGAGCAATGAGGCCGAGCAGGATGATCAGCGCGAGCATCCCGTTCACCTCGAACGCCGTGGAGTAGAACTTGATCAGGAAGCCCGCCCCCTGCTGGGAGCCGAGCAGCTCGGCAATCCCGCACAAGCCCCACGCCCCCGCGAGCGCGATCCGGAACCCTCCGGTCATCTCGGGAATCGCGCCCGGGAGGTGGACACGGCGGAAGATCAGCCACCGCTTGGCTCCGAGCGTCAGCGCGGACTCGATGTGCGCAGCCGCGATGTTCTCTCCCGCGCGTCTGCTGAAGACGTACATCAAGAGCGTCGTATAGAAGGCGACGATCATGATCTGGGCCGTCGGGACGATCCCGAACCAGATCAGGAAGAACGGCGCAGCGACGAAGATCGGTGCCGTTCCGAACACTGCCGTGATCGCGCTCGCGACATCGTGAAGCACCTTGAGCCTCAGGCTCGCTAGGCCGATCGTCACGCCGACCAGGGTGCCGATGCCGACGCCGAGCAGCACGTTCCGGGTCGTGTACCAGAGGTGGGGCACGTACCCGTGCCCCTCGGAGAGCCCTTTCGACGCGAGGTACTCGCTGTGCGTCAGGTTGTCGCCGATGTATCTGAACGCCTCGAGCGGTCCGGGCATCACGTGCTCGTTCTGCGAGGACGCGATCAGCTCCCAGAGCACGAGCCCGATCGCGATCCCCGCGACCTGGAGCGCGAACGCCACGAGCCGGCTCCTGAGGCGGAGCCGCGACGTCCAGCGCGCCGCGTCACCACGGCCGACCGGTGCGGACGTCACTCGCCCTCGCCCCCGATCGACGAGGGGAGGGCGGGCGCGCGCGGCGGCTCCACCGCGAGTTCAGCCGCCACCGCGCGCGCCCGCATCGGCTAGTCCTCCAGCGCGGCTTTCAGGAAGCGGACCGCGTCGAGGTAGTTGTGCCACTCGTAGTGCTCGCGTGCTCGGTCGACCAGCTGCGCCTTCTCGCCGGAGAGGTCGGCCGACTCCGCGTCCTCCAGCAGACCGTCGGCCTCCGTCTGGAGTGCCTTCAGCCGCTGGTAGAGCCTCTCGGCCACGAGGAAGCGGTCGAGGTCGTACTCGCGGTCCGGCAGGGTCTTGTTCTCGACCAGCGACGCGATCTGGGTCTCGAGCGACGAGCGGACGTGGTACGGCGCGCTCTCGTCTTCCCAGAGACTGTCGCCCTGCTCGTCCCACGGGAACAGCGGATCGACCTCTTCGAAGATCGTCCCGATGTCCTCAGGGATGAGCTTGAGGCCCTGCGTCGCGTTGATGATGTCGGCGATGATCTTCCAGCCGTCCTGCTGGGTCGCCGGATCCTCGACGTAGTCGACCGATCGGAAGACGGTCGAGATGAACCGGAGCGCGGTGTCCTCGTTTGCCTCGACCCAGTCGCGCTGCGCGATCACACCGGTGCTCCCCACCAGCGTGCGCATCCGATTCGCCTGCTCCGACTCGTTGTCGTTGTCGAAGATCATGTTCACGTTGATCACCGGTTCCCATCCCTCACGGATCATCTGCACGAGGACGGGCGCTGCGTAGGGGATCGCCCACTTCATCCGTCCCGGCGTCGTCGAGAGCTCGACGATCTTCGGATCCTCTAGGAACTGGAGGTCCAGGTCGCCCGGGTACTCCATGTCCGCGTAGCTCAGGAAGACATCCGGGTACGGCGGCTGAACCGTCCCGTGCGGGGGAGTGAAGACTTCCTCGCCGCGAAGCTGCTCGACCGCTGCCTTCGCCGCCTCCGGGAACGACATCCCCTCGTCCATGAAGTCTGTGGCGGTCTTCGCGTCGTTGTCAGGCGCCTTGAGGATCGCGTAGCCGACGTAGATGTCGTGGAACATGATCGGCGGAATGTCCTGACCGAACGTGCTGAGCGTCTGCAGGTAGCCCTGGATGAACATCCCGGTCGCGTCATGGTCGCCGCGCTGCATCGATGGGACGATCTGGTCGAACAGCGTGTACTGGTGCCCCTCGGGCGGCGTGAGCGTGATGCCCACGTCCTCCAGGAACCCCTTCTCGATCGCCACCTGGAAGATCGCGTTGTCGGCGCAGCACGGGTAGAACGCAAAGCGCATCTCCGCCTGCGGTATGTCCGTGCCGGCCGCCGTGCCGCCCGTGCCTGCGGTCGTTTCGGCCGCGTCGTCGTCGCCGCCGCACGCAGCGAGCGCCGTCAGGACGGCGAGGAGTGTGACCAGCAGCGCGAGCCAGCGCGTCCGACTGTTCCAGCGGGCGTGGTGCCTCTGAAACGCGTTCATGCTCTGTCCTCCCAACTCAGTGGGGCTTGGATCCGTGCGTCCGGCTCGACGGTTGTGCCGCCCTCGGGATCCGAGAGCGGGGACAGCAGTGCAGTCTCGGCGGTCCGCTCGGCGTCGATGGCGCCGATTCTGCCCCACCTGCCGTATGGAGTCAACTGCTGACAGTGGACGATCTTGTTGTCGTCTCGTTACGCTTGCCGCCTGTTCGCGCCGATCCCCATGGGAGACCTGGCGGCTGAGTACCGCGAGCTGCACGCCGTGCTGGAGCCGGTGGCCCTGCGCGTCCTCTCGAGTGGGCGCTACGTGCTCGGCGAGGAGGTCGAGGCGTTCGAGGCGGCCTTCGCGCGAAGGATCGGCACCCGGTTTGCCGTCGGAGTCGGCTCGGGGACGGCCGCCCTCGCGCTCGGCCTCCGCGCTGCCGGGATCGGCCCGGGCGACGAGGTGCTCACGGTCCCGAACACGGACTCGCCGACCGCCTCTGCGATCAAGACGACGGGAGCCGACATCGGCTTCGTCGACGTCGATGCGCGCACATTCTGCATGGACGCGGCCGCGCTCGAGGCACGAGTCACGTCACGTACGCGCGCCGTGCTCCCGGTCCATCTGTTCGGCCATCCCGCAGACCTCGATGCAATCACGGCCGTGGTCCGGAAGCACAAGCTGCTCTTGGTCGAGGACGCCGCGCTCGCGGTCGGCGCAGACTACGGCGGCAAGCCCGTTGGCAGCTTCGGCGACATCGGCTGCTTCAGCCTCGCTCCGTCGAAGATCCTGGGCGGGTACGGCGACGCAGGCATCGTCGTCACGAACGACCATGCAATCGCGCGCCGGCTGCGAATTCTGCGCAACTACGGCCACGGGCCCGAGATGATCGTCGACGAGAGAGACCTCCGCGGGTTCGCCACGTGGCGTGTGCTCGAACAGGGGACGAACGACAGACTCGATGCGCTTCAGGCGGCGCTGCTGGCAGCCAAGCTTCCTTCGCTCGACGAGCGCATCGAGGCGCGCCGCGCAAACGCGAGGCGCTACAACGCGCTCCTCGAGGACACGAACGTCGTCCTGCCCCACGAAGGCGAACGAGCGCGGCACGTGTACTTCGCCTACACGCTCCTACTCGACGATCGCGAGCGCGCGCGCGACTACCTCGCGTCCGAGGCGGTCGCATCGCGCCTCTACTACAACCCTCCACTGCACCTGCAGCCGGCCTTCGCCGACCTCGGTCTGCGCGTCGGCGACTTCCCCGTCGCCGAGGCGACCGCCGCGCAGATGCTTGCGATCCCGGTCTACCCGCAGCTCGCGAGCGCGCAGGTCGAGCGGGTAGCCGCCGCGGTCTCGGCGTTCGTCGAGCGCAGATGACCGGCGTCGCGGTCGTGGGCGCGGATCCCTCCGGCCGCGGGTTCGGAGCGCGGGCGCACGTCCGGGCGGTCCTGGCGGTCGACGAGCTGCGCCTCGCGGCCGTCTGCACGTCGCGGGACGAGACCGCGCGTGCAGCGGCCGAGCGCTGGCCCGGCGCAAGGGGCTACGCCGACTACCGCGACGCGATCGCGGACGACGCGGTCGCGATCGTGACCATCGCCGTGCGTGTCGCGCTGCACGCCGAGATCGCCGAGGCGGCGCTCGCGGCCGGCAAGCCCGTGTACTGCGAGTGGCCGTTGGCGCTCGACGCGGAGGCGGCGCGCGAGCTCGCGGAGCAGGCGCGAGCAAGCGGAGTCGCCGCGGCCGTCGGTACGCAGGGTCGGTTCGCGCCGGCCGTTCGCGCGGCGAAGCGGCTGCTCGAGCGCGGCGACGTCGGCAGACCCCTCTCGTTCCAGCTGGGGCACCAACTGCCTCGATTCGGCGTGGAGTCGACGCGGCCCTGGCTCGCGCAAGAACACGAGGGGAGCGGTGCGCTCCAGGTCGCAACCGCCCACGCGAGCGACACGTTGCAGTTCCTGCTCGGCCCGATCGCGTCGATCGCGGGCACGCGCGCCACGAGGATGCCCGAGGATGCCTACACGGACACGGGCGAGCGCTTCAGCTGGACCGCATCCGACAACGTCGCCTATGTCGCTCGCCTCGCGGACGGCACGATCGGCAGCGCGCTCGTCTCGAACACGGCCGACCCTGCCGTCGGGTTCTGGCTCCGGATCCTCTGCGGCGAGGGTCAGCTCGTGCTCAGGGCACCTGGCTATGCCTCGTTCGCGCCGCCTCGCCTCTTCCGAGCCAGCGCGGGAGGCGACGAGCTGGCGGAGGTCGCCGTCGATCGGCCGGACGGGATCGCCCTCGATCCCACCGACCCGGGCTACAACGTCGCGTTGGCGCTTCGTTCGTTCGCCCACGAGGGGCCTGCGTTCCGCCCGAACTTCGACGACGCCGTCGCCCTGCACCGTCTGCTGGACGCGATCGCGCGCTCGTCGGCGCAGAACGTCTGGGTCGACGTCTAGGCCGGTACGGCTGCGCTGTGCTCGAGCGCCGACTTCGCGCGCTGCCACGCGTCATCGATGTGATCCGAGATCAGCTTGCGCGCTCTTCGCGAGTCCTTCGCGACGATGGCGTCGACGATCACACGATGGTTGTCGACCGTCGATGCGAGCGGGTGCGTTCGAACGGTGACGTTGAGCAACATGCGCAGCTTCCCGGAGATCGCCTCGGTCCACACCTTCAAGAGCAGGTCGTGGTTCGAGAGCTCGTAGATCCGGTTGTGGAAGTCGATATCCCGCTGCGCCAGGCCGAGCACGTCGTTCGCGTCCGCAGCTTCTTTGATCGCGCCGAGGCTCTCCTGCAGCCCCGCACGCTTGACGTCGGTCAGCGAGCCGATCAGGAGCTGGACGGCATACGGTTCGATCACCTTGCGGAGGCTGTAGATCTCGTCGATCGTCTGCCGGTCGAACGCGGGCAGGAACTTCCCCCGGCGTGGGACGTTGACGACGATCCCGTCCTTCTCCAGGAGCGCGAGCGCTTCGCGGATCGGTCCTCTGCTGATCGCGAGCTCGCGGGCGAGCTCGGCCTCCACGAGCCGCTCTCCGGGTGCGAATCGCCCAGACAGGATCGACTCACGGAGCTGCTCGACGACCGTGTCCACGAGGGTTCGGCTCGTGATCGGCGCGAAGCGGGGCGCGTCGACCCCGACTTCGGCGGTGGCGTCACGCTGGGCGCGCTGCATCAGCTTCGCGTTCGGGGTGTGGCCACGGCATCCTCCAGCCGCTCCGTCGTCCGCGAAGAGACCATGATCCGCGGCTGACTCCCAACAATAACCGACCCCCGCGTGTGTTGCCGCATGTCAGACGGCCGTCGGCACGCGTAGGCGGCTGACGGCGGTGGCCACGTCTTCGGTCGTCCGCGACGCGACGAAGCTCCCGTCCGTCATCCGCTCGATCGCGTCCTCGTGCGCCTCCGGGGTAGACGCCGAGCAGGCGTCGGCGACGAGCGTGACTCGGTACCCGCGGTCGGCGGCGTCCCGCGATGAGAGCTCGACGCAGCCGTCCGTGACGATCCCGGTCATGACGAGATGGTCGATGCCCATCCGGCGCATGACGTCGTCGATCTCGGTCGTGCTGAAGACGCTGGCCGAGCGCTTCGAGAAGACCATCTCATCGCCCTGCGGGGCGACCTCGGGCAGGAACTCGTCGTCGCGTTCGTCGCGCTCGTCGCCTTCGAGCTCGGCGGAGGGCATGTGCGCGAGGCCGGCGTCGCGGGCGTCGCGCGTGCGGTACCCGATCCGAACGTGGACGACTTCCTGTCCGGCGTCGCGGAACGCGTCCTGGAGGCGGCGGACGTTCGGGAGAATCTGCTCGATCCCCTCCCAGCGCTGGCCGAGAAGGTCCGCCTTTCCGCGGCGGCGGGCGACGCGGCCGACCCAGCCGTCGGGGTGCGCGTCGAGGTACTGGAGGTCGATCGTGACGAGCGCGACGCGCCGATCCTCGAGCTCGGGCGCCGGCCGCGGGGCGAACAGGTCGTAAAACGGGTCGTGCATCGGCCACCTCCTTGACGTCTGCACGATAGCGCCCGACGCTCGACTGTCAACTGCCGACAACCGATACGCTCACCCGCGCCCGCTGCGACGCGGCGGAGGTCTCCCGCGACGGCGAACTACGCGCTCTTCATCCTCCTCTCGCTGTTTCTCGGCACCTCGTACGCGTGGACGAAGCTCGGGCTCGAAGGTTTCGACCCCCTGACGTTCGTGCTCATCCGGCTCCTGATCGGGATCGCGGTCCTCGCCGTCTGGATGCGCGCCCGTGGCGAGACCTTCCCCCGCGAGCGGCGTACCCTGTCGCGCCTCGGAGCGCTCGGGGCGATCAACGTCTGGGGCGCCTTCTTGCTGATCACCTGGGGCCAGCAGTACGTCTCGTCCTCGTACGCGGCGATCCTCGTGGCGGCCGGGCCAGTCTTCAGCTCCGTCGGCGCGTGGGTCGTCCTTCCCGACGAGGAGCTCGATCGAAGCCGAGCTCTCGGGGTGCTGCTCGGGTTCGCGGGGGTCGCCGCACTCTTCGCCGGGGACCTCGGAAACGACTCGCAGCACTCGAGGGTCGAGCAGCTGCTCGGAGCGACCGCCGTGATCGCGGGCGCCGTGATCGTTGCGTCGGTGGCGATCGCCGTGCGCCTCCGGATCCGCGAGCTCACACCGGCGCAGATCGCGCTCCCGCAGCTGATCGCCGCGACGACGATGGTGGGGATCCTGATGGCGATCGTCGCCGCACTCGGCGGGTCGTTTCGGTTCGACCCGTGGTCGCCCGGCGTGATCGTGGGGCTCCTCGCGCTCGGCGTCCTCAACGCTGGACTGGGGAACGTCATCTACTACCGGCTGATCATGCGCTGGGGCGTCACGCGGACGGCGCTCGTCGGCTACGCGGCGCCGTTCGTCGCCGCGGCGATCGGTGCCACGCTGCTCGACGAGCGGCTCGGCGCAGCCGCGTTCGCAGGTCTCGCGCTGACGACCGTGAGTCTCGTCTGGGTCAACCGTGGCCGCTCGGAGCTTGCCCTGCGCGGGTCGTCGGGAGCCGTCGGCGCCGTCACCGGTGGCGCCGCCAACACAGGAGGAGGAACGGAATGACCGAATCGGTGATCACGCACATCACGTCGGCCGCGGAGCGCCGGCGCAGGCACGCGGCGCTTCGCGAGGCCATGCGGGACGCCGGCCTCGAGGCGCTCGTGATCTGGAGCCGCGGCGACGAGTTCCTGCGCGGGCGCGTCCAGTACGTCTCGGACATCTTCCAGTGGGCCGGCTGGGGCATCGTCGTGCTCCCGCTCGACGGCGAGCCCGCCTTCGTCGGGGACCCGCTCTGGAGCACGGCGCGGGCCGAGGCCGTCGAGTGGCTCGGCGACATCCGGCAGAGCGGCGAGCCCGGCCCCGAGGTCGCGACGATTCTGGCCGACCGCGACGCCGTCTCTTCGGTCGGGCTCGTCGGCCTGGCGGACGCGGCGCCGGCCGCGCACGTCCGCTCGCTCGAGCAGGCTGCGCCGGGGACCTCGTTCGTCGACGCCGGGACGCTGTTCGACGACGTCCGCGCGATCAAGAGCGACGAGGAGATCGAGAACCTCCGCGAGACCTCCCGCATTCTGCTCGAGGTCTTCGACGCGCTCGCGGCCGAGATTCGCCCCGGCGTGCCGGAGTGGGACATCACGGGCGAGGCGCACCGCCTCTGCCGTCAGTTCGGCTGCGTCGAGGGGATCGTCCAGCTCGGCCGCCCGCCGTTTCGCTACTTCAGCCACGGCAGCTCGGCGCGGCTCGAGCGCGAGGACGTCGTCGTGATCGATCTCGAGTGGGGCGGGCCTTCGGGATACTGGCTCGAGCTGCGGCGCTGCTTCAGCTTCGGGCGGCCGTCGGAGGCGGTACGGCGCTTCTGGGACGTCCGCGTCGAGAGCTACGACGCGACCGTCGACGCGATTCGGCCGGGTATCCAGGCCGTCGACGTGCTTGCGGCGCGCGACGCGGTCTACGAGCGCCACGGGTTCCCGATCCCGACGGCGCCGCGCTACACGATCCACGGGATCGGGATCGACTCGCTCGAGCCGCCGTGGGCGCCGGGGAACGACCGCACGCTCCGCGAGGGAATGGTCCTGAGCGTCCATCCGGACATCGTCGTCTCCGACCCGCAACTCCGCGCCCAGGTCGGCGGGATCACGATCTCGGACAACATCCTCGTCACCGCAGGTGGCCGCGAACGGATGACCGACGAGGCCGTACCCTGGATCGAGCTCTAGCCGTTTTGGTTAACTGTTGACAGGCCACCGCGCAGGGCCATATCGTCGGCGCGACCAGCCGTCGATCCCCGCAGGAGGAGACGATGCCCGAAGCTCCCGCCTGGCAGTTCAAGTCAGTCAAGCGCGTCCCCGACCGGCGCCCCGCGCCCGCGAAGCTGACGCTCCGGGGCCGAGTCTTCACGGGCCGGCTCGGCGGCGTGATCGAGGACGGTTTCGTGCGGATCGAGGACGGCCGCATCAGCGGCGTCGGATCCGCTTCCGACCTCGGCAGCGGCGCCGACGGCGGCGAGGTAGTCGACACCGGGGGCACGATCCTCCCCGGTCTGTTCAACAGCCACGCGCATCTCGCGTGGGACGGGGCGAACGACCTCGCGACACAGTCGCTCGAAGACGAGCCGGAGATCTCCGCGTACAAGTGCGCCGCGAACATGCTGCGCTCGCTCCAGGCGGGCGTCACGAGCGTGCGCGACCTCGGCATGAACCGCACCGGGTTCTACGCGAAGCAGGCCGTCGCGCAGGGCGTCTTCCGCGGCCCGAAGCTGCGGATCTGCGGCGAAGCGATCGTGCAGACGGGCGGCCACACGTACTGGTGCTGCCGCGAGGCGTCTGGCCCCGACGAGATGCGCCGTGCGGTCCGCGACCAGGTCCGGCACGGCGCCGACCTGATCAAGATCATGGCGTGCCACGACACGCTCGAGTTCACCGACGAGGAGCTAGACGCGGTGATCGACGAGACGCACAGGAACGGCCTCACGATCACCTCCCATGCAACCTTCGACGCCTGCATCCGCCGCGTCGTCGAGCACGGCGTCGACATGGTCGAGCACGGGGGCGCGATGTCCGACGAGACGATCCAGCTCCTGCTCGACAAGGACGTAGCGATCTGCACGACGTTCTCGCCACTCGTGCTGCAGGCCAAGGAAGGGCTGGCCTGGGGAATGCCCGAGTGGAAGGTCGAGGAACGACGCCGACTGGTCGCCGACCGCTCGCGCTTCGAGGGCGTCGTGAAGGCGGCGAAGGCGGGTGTGCCGATCGTCTTCGGAACCGACGCCGGCAGCCCGGTCGTGCCGCACGACGCGATCGCGGGCGAGCTCGCGTTCATGGTCGAGATCGGCGTCTCCAGCGACAACGAGGACGCGCTCGTGTCGATCACGTCGCTCGCCGCCGAGCGGAACGACGTCGGTGACGACCGCGGCGCCCTGGAGGACGGCAAGGCGGCAGATGTGGTCGTCGTCGAGGGCGACCCCCTCGCGGACCTGACGGCGATCGACGACGTTCGCGCCGTGTATCTCGACGGGACGCGCGTGGCGTGACCGCGACGCCGGCGACGCTCACGGAGCGCGACGAGCGGTTCGCGCGCGTTCGCGACGCGATGGCGGAACGCGAGCTCGACGCCCTCGTCATCGGGGGCAAGGGCCATTGGTGGACCGGCCGTGGATACATCCGCTACCTCACCGATTTCCACCTCTGGGCACACGACGCGCTGCTCGTCTTCCCGGCCCAGGGCGAGCCCGCGATCGCCCTCACCAGCTACGCGGTCGCCGGGCTCCTCGCCGAGCGCGGCTGGGTCACCGACGCCGGAGGCGACGTGTTCCTCGTTCCGCGCACGCTGCGCTCGCTCGAGCAGCGCAAGCTCACACGCGGGCGGATCGGGATCGTCGGCACGGAGTGGATCATCCCGGTCGATCTCCATCGATCGCTCGCGGAGGGGCTTCCGTCGGCCGAGCTCATCGCGGCGGACGACCTGATGAACCTCGTCCGCATGCCGAAGAGCGAGCTCGAGATCGAGCAGAACAGAGAGGTATGGGCTCTCGCGAAGTCGGCGATGGAGCGCTTCGCCGAGGTCGCCAGGCCCGGTGCGACGCAGCTCGAGCTGTCGGCCGAGGCGTGCCGCGTCGCGCTCGCAGGCGGCGCACGCGACCTGCTCGTGCTGATGAGCGAGACGCCCGGACGGATGGCCCCACCGGACGACGTCCCGGTCCGCTGCGACGACGCGCTCCGCTACCACATGGAGATCTCGGGGCCAAGCGGGCACTGGTGCGAGCTCACGATCACGCTGGCGTACCGCGCCGCGAACGACGGCGAGGCTCGCCTGATGGACACCGAGCTGCGCGCGCTCGACGCGGTGCGCGCGGCCGCGAAACCCGGAGTGCGCGTCTCCGAGCTCGCGCAGGTGTTCGAGGACACGATCCGCGCAGACGGCTGGCAGCTCGGGCCGCCGACGCAGCACTTCGACTTCCACGGCCAGGGGCAGGACGTGATCGAGCTGCCCTGGTACGCAGCCGAGCAGCCGTGGGGCTCGGCCGGCGACGCCCCCCTCCCGGTCGGTGGGATCGTCTCCTACCACCCGGCGCGCCGGATCGAGCCCCACCTCGGTTGGACCCCCGGGATCAGCGACAACCTGCTCGTCACCGCCGAGGGCGGCGAGTGGTTGAGCGGTGACTGGTCGCACCGCTTCCGCGAGGCGGCCGCATGAGCGAGAACGAGCGGTTCGTCGGGGCTCAGGTCGGGCCGATCAGCATCGCGGACGAGGGAGTCGAGCCACTGCTCGACAGCTTCACCGAGCGGTTCGGGATCAACGTACTGATGCTCGGAACCGTCTCGTGGCTCGCGCTCAAGGTCGGCCGCCGCGTCTCGCACGAGCTCGAGGGCTGGCCCGACCACGGCGCGCAGAACCCGACGCCGCTTCGCGGCGGCTCGTTTCTCCACCCGCGGCCGGAGTACTACCGCACGACGTTCATCGACAGCTTCCGCGCGGCCGACGCCGAGCTCGAGGGAGTCGACATCCTCGAGGCCGTCCTGCCGCACACGAAGGCGCGCGGCATGCGCGTCTACATCGACGTGATGGAGCCGATGTTCAACTACAGCGGCCACGGCTCGACCGAGTCCGTCGAGATCCCCAACCTGCCGCAGGTGCTCCAGATCGACTCCCTCGGTCGGACCACCTCGGAGCCGTGTCTGAACAACCCCGACTACCGCAACTGGCTGCACGCGTTGATCGAGGACCACTGCCGCAACTACGCAATCGACGGGATCATGTGGTGCAACGAGCGGCGAAGCCCCATCGACGCCGCACTCGTCGGCAAGGCGCCGCACTGCTTCTGCCGCCATTGCTCCGAGCTCGCCTCGCGAGAGGGGATCGACGTGGACCGCGCGCGCCGCGCCTCGCACGCGGTGTGGGAGGTCGCGTCGAACCTTCGCACCGGAGCGAAGGTCGCCGACGGTGCGTTCGTCGAGTTCCTCCGCGTGCTCTACCGCAACCCGGAGGCGCTGCTCTGGGAAAGGTTCTGGGTCGAGCGGAACAAGGCGCTCGACCGCGAGCTGTACGGGATCGTCAAGTTCTGCGATCCGAAGCTCGAGTTCGGCCTGAACGTCTGGAACCGCAACCACTTCAACCCGTGGCGGAAGGCGCAGTGGCCATGGGACGAGCAGACGCAGTGGGCCGACTGGGTGAAGCCGATCGTCTACCAGCACCAGTCCGGCGGGATCTTCAGCGACGAGTGGTCGCCGCTCCTCGCGACTGTGCTTCGCGATCTCGACCCCGACCAGGTGATCGAGCTGGTCAAAACGGTGCTCGGGCTCGACGAGGCGCGCTGGGGAGAGCTCGTGCAGACCGGGCTGGATCCCGACACGTACGTGTTCGGCCAGGCGCGCGACACGCTCGAAGCCGTCGAGGACAAGCTCCGCGTGTACATGGGCGTGGGAGTCGACGCGCCGCGGTCTCGCGCAGACCAGGCGGTGTGCACGCCGGACATCGTCCGTCGCAGCGTGCTCGCGTCGTACCGCGCAGGCGCCCACGGAGTCATCTATGGGCCGGCCTATGCCGGGATGAACCTCACGAATCTCGACGGTGGCGCGCAGGCGCTCCGCGAGCTCGGCCTGTTCGAGGGCAGCACCTCGTGAGCGCGTCCTCGCTCGCCGACGGCGTCTACACCGTCGTCCCGACCCCGTTCGCCGCGGACGGCACGCTCGACGTCCGCTCGTTCACGCGTCTGATGGAGTTCCTCGCCGGCTGCGGCGTCGAGGGGATGCTCGTGCTGGGCGTCCTCGGCGAAGCGCCGAAGCTCGTCCCGGACGAGCGACGCGCGATCGTCGAGGCGAGCGTCGCCGCTGCCGGCGGCCGCCGCGTCGTCGTCGGCGTCACGCATCCGAGCGTCGTCGGAACGCGAACGCTCGCCGCCGCGGCGGAGGCCGCAGGCGCGCATGCGGTGCTGATCGCGCCTCCGCGCGTGGAACGCGCCGCGGGCGACGAAGCGATCGTCGACTACTTCGCGCGAAGCACCGAAGGTCTCACGCTCGAGGTCGTGCTCCAGGACCACCCCGCATCGAGCGGCGTCCCGCTCGCGGTCGAGCTGATCGCTCGAATCGTCGACGCCGCGCCGGCCGTTCGCTCGATCAAGCTCGAGGACCCGCCAACGCCGTTCAAGGTCTCGCGGGTCCGCGAGGAGATCCCCGAGCTCAAGGTGTTCGGCGGGCTCGGCGGTGTGTTTTTCCTCGAGGAGCTCCGGCACGGAGCGAACGGGACGATGACCGGCTTCGCGTTCCCCGAGGTGCTCGTGGACGTCTTCCGCGCACACGCGGCCGGTGAGCGCGACCGCTCGGCCGAGCTGTTCGACCGCTGTCTGCCGTTGATCCGCTTCGAGTTCCAGGAGGCGATCGGCCTCGCGGTCCGAAAGCACGTCTACGTCGCGCGCGGGCTGATCGACGACGCGCACGTCCGCGCGCCCACCGCTGCGCTCGATCCGGCGAGCGTGGAGGACCTGCACGACCTCTTGGCTCGACTCGACCTCGCCCCGAGCAGCAGCGTCGGCCCCGCTCACGGCGCTCCTTGACACGCGCGCGAGCAGGCCGATAGCCTCGTTCTGTCAACAGTTGACGGTCTGCGTCGACTGAAACGGCCGACAACGAGGTGGAACCGATGGCGACGACCGATACCGGGATGTCACGCCCCCGCGCGGTGCTCGCGGAGCGCGCGACGCGCGTCCGCGGCGGCGGCGAGAGCCCCTTCTTCCAGCTGCTCAAGCTCGCGGAGGCCCGCGGCGGCGACGTGATCACGCTCGGGCGGGGCGAGCCCGACATCCCGACGCCGGCCCACATCGTGGATGCGGCGAAGGATGCGCTCGACGCCGGCTACACGAACTACACCAACCCGGCCGGCCTCCCGGCCCTGCGCGAGGCGATCGCGGAGAAGTTCCGCGTCGACAACGGCCTCCAGTACGACCCTACGACGCAGATCATCGTGACGACCGGCGCGCAGGAGGCGCTGGCGATCGTGATGCAGACGTTGCTCGACCCCGGTGACGAGGTCCTGCTCGCGTCGCCGTTCTACATGGCGTACGAGGCGAACATCGTCCTCGCCGGCGGCGCGCCCGTGGCGGTGCCGACGCGCGAGGAGGACGACTTCCAGATGTTCGCGTCGGAGATCGAGAAACGGATCAGCGACCGCACGAAGCTGCTCGCGATCGTGTCGCCGAGCAACCCGACCGCCTCCGCGTTGACCCGCGAGACGCTCGAGGAGATCGCGGACGTCGCCCGCCGCCACGACCTCGCCGTCCTGTCCGACGAGCTGTACGAGAAAGTCGTCTACGACGACTTCGAGCACGTCAGCATCGCGTCGCTCGAAGGGATGCTCGACCGGACGATCGTCATCAACGGCTTCTCGAAGGCGTACTCGATGACCGGCTTCCGCGTCGGGTACATGGCCGGGCCGACGGACTACATGCAGGCCGCCCTCGAGCCCAGGCACTCGCTCTCGATCTCGACGCCGACGCCGTCCCAGTACGCCGCTCTCGCCGCCCTGACGGGGACGCAGGCGCACCTCGCGCCGATGATGGAGGAGTACACGCGACGGCGGAACGCGATGGCTGCGACCTTCGACGAACTCGGGGTGACGTACAGCATGCCGCGCGGCGCCTTCTACTTCTGGGCGAACGTGAAGGGCGCCAAGCTCCCGTCGTTCGAGTTCTGCCGGCGCGCCGTCACCGAACACGGCGTTCTCTTCTTCCCCGGCTCGATGTACGGGCCGGAGGCCGAGGGGTACATCCGGATCTCGTTCCTCGCGCCGGACGACCAGCTCGAGGAGGCGCTCAGGCGGTTCGCGACGGTCTACCGCGAGTGCCAGGCGGCGTGACGGCGGCGCTGCTCGGGCTCGTCGAGGAGCTGCCGGAACCGGAGCTGGCGGCGCTCCGAGACGCGCTGCCGTCCGGGTGGATCCTCGCAGCCGACGAGGAGGTCGCCTCGTTCGACGCGCTCCTCGTCCGCGACGGGACGATCGACGCCACGGTCCTCGACGCCGCGCCGCGGCTGCGCCGGGTCGTCCGCATCGAGCTCGGCTCCGGCGAAGTCAACGAGCGCGCGCTCGGGGAGCGCGGCATCTCCGTCGAGAGCGTCGCCTCCCCAGCCCTCTTCAGCGTCGCCGAGCACGCCGTGATGTCGATGCTCGTGCTGCTCAAGCGACTCCCGCGCGTCAGCGACGAGCTGAGGGCAGGCCTCGTCGTCGGCGACGTCGAGCCGGCGGTGACGACGCAGGAGTCCTACGCGTTCAACTGGACCGGCCTCGAGCACTGGGAAGCCCTCTACGGGAAGACGGTCGGCCTCGTGGGGATCGGTCAGATCGGCAAGCACGTCGCGAGGCTCGTGCGGGCATTCGGCGCGGAGGTCGTCTACACGAAGCCCAACCCGCTGTCCGCGGAGGAGGAGCGGGAGCTCGGCGTCTCGTACGCGCCGTTCCCCGAGCTACTCGCCGGGTCGCACGTCGTCTCGCTCCACAACCGGTTCGTGCCGGAGACGGAGCGGATGATGGACGACGGGGCGTTCGGCCTGATGCGGTCGGGTTCGTTCTTCGTCAACACGGCGCGCGGGAGGCTTGTGGACGAGGACGCGCTCGTCCGCGCGCTCGAGTCCGGCCGGCTCGCCGGAGCCGCCCTCGACGTCTTCTGGATGGAGCCGCTGCCGACGGACAGCCCGTTGCTCTCGGCCCCCAACGTCGTGCTCACGCCCCACACCGGCGGCATCCCCATCGCCGAGTCGCGCGTGCTGGAGCTGCAGGACGCCGCCCGCCGGCTCCCGGCGACGAGCTGATGCGCGGCTCGTCCGACGCCGAACGGACGCGGCGGCGAGACGGGCTGCAGGCGCTCGCCGACGCGCACGGGTTCGACGGCCTGGTCGTCTGCGGTCGCGGCGACGAGTTCGTCCGCGGGCGGATCCAGTACGCGGCCGACGTCTATCAGTGGGCCGGCTGGGGCTACCTCGCCGTGCCGGCGAAGGACGAGGGCGTGTTCCTCGCCGACCCGCTGGCCGGTTTCACGCACGTCGAGCCCGAGCGGCCGTGGGCGACGGACGTCGTCGTGACGCAGGAGCCTGGAAGGGAGCTCGCGTCCGTGCTCGGCACGTCCGGCACCGTGGGCGTTGTGGGCCTCGACGACCTCGCCGCACCCGCCCACATCGCGCAGTTTCGCGCGGCGGCGCCGGGCCTCGAGCTCGTCGACGCGACGGACGCGTTCGACGACCTCCGGGCGGTCAAGAGCTCCGAGGAGCTCGCCAACCTCGAGGAGACGTCGCACATCCTGCGCACGGTGTTCACGGCGCTCGAGGCGGAGCTGCGCCCGGGGACGCTCGTCCGTGACGTCCTCGCCGAAGCGCACCGACTCTGCCGCCAGCAGGGCTGCGTCGACGGCATCGCGATGTTCTCCCGTCCGCCCATGACAGCGTTCACGCACGGCATCGACGAGCCGATCGAGCGGGATGACGTGTTCGTGATCGACCTCGAGTGGGGTGGCCCCTCCGGGTACTGGCTCGAGCTGCGCCGCTGCTACAGCTTCGGAGACCCACCGGCCGCGGTCCGGCGGCTCTGGGAGGCGCGCCTCGAGACCTTCGACGCGTGCCTCACGGTCATGCGTCCGGGAGCGTCGACCGAGGAGATCCTCGTCGCGCGCGACCGTGTCCACGCGAAGCATGGGTTGACCGCCGAGGGGAGCGTCCTCTACAGCGCGCACGGGATCGGTGTCGACTCGCTCGAACCGCCGTGGGTGCCGGGCAAGCACCGAGAGCTGCGCGAGGGGATGGTCCTGAGCCTGCACCCGGACGCGCGGCTCGACGAAGAGCAGCGCGCGCTCGCGGGGCTCGTGAGCGTCGGCGACAACGTCCTGGTCACGACGGAGGGCGGCCGCCGGCTCACCTACGAGCAGGAGGACTGGGTCGTCCTCGAGCGCTGACGTGAGCGTCCTGCCTCCCCGCGGTCCGCGGTAGCGCGTGATCGAAGACGGGCTCGTCCTCAGCGCGCTCGCGGCGGTCGCGCTCGGCGTCAGCACGCTGCTCCTCGCGGTCGCCGCTCGACGCATCGGCACCGTCGTCGCCACCTCGGCGACACTCGTGCTCGCGATCGTGCCGCTCGGAATTGCGGCCGCGCTGACGGACTTCTCGCTCAGGCTCGAGTGGCGCTCCACGTTCGTCCTCTTCTGTGCCGGCTCGCTCGTGGCCGTCGCGTACCTCGCCGCGATCGAAAGCTTCCGCCTCGGCCCCGTCGCGATCACGAGCCCGATCGGAAGCTCGGCGGGGGCCGGAACCGTCGCCGCCGCCTTCGTGCTACTCGGCGAGCGGCCGACGGCCGCCCAGTGGGCGGCCGTGGTCATCACTGCCACCGGCGTCGTGCTGGCCTCGCTCCGGCGGACCGAGGAGGGGACGAGACTCGACGGCACCGGGCCGATCTATGCCGTGATCGGGGTCGTCCTCGGCTCCGTCGCCAACGCGCTCGTCCGCGACCCGGTTCGCGACCTCGGACCGCTCGAAGCGATCGTCACGCAGCGCACGTTCACGATCGTCGTTCTCGCTGCCTTCATCGGCGTGCTCGCCTGGCGGCAGATCGACCTCGCGCACGCGTTCGATCCCCGAAGCGTCGATCTCCGCGGTCTGGACCGGCCGATCGTGGCACTGCTGCTCGTGCTCGGAGTCGTCGACGCGCTTGCGTTCGTGGCCTTCGCGTATGCGTTGCTGGACGCGCCGGCGTGGCTCGTGGGCCTCGTCTCGCAGAGCGGCCGCGCACTCGCCGTGATCGGCGGGATCCTCCTGTTCGCCGAGCGGCCGTCGAGGCTGCAGTGGTCCGGGATCGCGCTCCTCGCCGTCGGCCTCGCAGTGCTCAGCTTCGCGGCGTGACGGCCTGCGGGTACGACACGGCGGCCGCCTGCGGCGACAGGTACCCAAGTGCGACGTCGCGCGCGACGAGCTCGCGCTCGCGCTCCGACGGCGGGCCGAATCCGCCGGCGCCCGGCAACAGAAGCTCGAGCACGTCGCCGGCTCGGAACCGGATCGGAGGGAATCGCTCGAGCTCGCGCCCGTTGAGCAGCACGGTCCCCACGACCCCCGGTTCCCCGCCGGCGAGCCCCGGTGGCTCGCACACGATCTTGTCGGGGATCAGGCTGAGGATCATCTCGTTCCGGCCGACGTGGCGGAGCTCGATCACCTGACCGAGGCCGCCTCGCCGCCGGCCGGCCCCCGCCGAGTCGATCCGTAGCTCCTTCCGCACGAAGAGCACCGGCGCCTTCGACTCCATGATCTCGCAGGGCGTCACGACGCTGTTGTGCGGGAATGCGACGGGCGGCATGCCGTCGAGCTCCGGCAGCGCGCCGCGCCCGCCGTGCGGGAGCATGTCGACGACGAAGCGGCCGTAGCCCTCCTCCTCGCCGCGAAGCGTGAACGGCCAGATCGAGCCGCTCCCCGCCTGCGCATGCTCTCCCAGCACGCGCCAGACCGCACCGAAGATCACCTGGTTGAGGTTGTTCGTCGTCTTCGCCCTCGACTTGACCGGATGCGGGAACGTCGCGTTCAGGATGCTCCCCTCCGGTGCGCTGACGTGGATCGGCCGGAAGAGCCCCTCGTTGTTCGGGATCTCCGGCACGAGCGCGCACTTGAACGGGAACATCGTCGATGCGAACGTCGTGTTGTAGACACAGTTGATCGCCGCGTCAGGACGCTGGTCGGAGCTCCCGGCGTAGTCGACGAAGATGTCGGAGCCGCGGATCGCGATCGTCGCGTGCAGGTGGACGACTTCCTCGTACCCGTCGATGTCGAGCCCGAACTCGTAGCGGCCGTCTGGGAGGGCGTCGATGCGCTGGCGCATCACCGTCTCCGACCGGCCGTGGACCTCGCGCGCGAGCGCGCTCAGATGGGGCAGCTGGTGGTCCTCGAGGAACTCACGCAGGCGCTTCGCGCCGATCCAGTGCGTCCCGATCATCGCGTTGAGGTCGCCGACCACGAGGTCGGGCACCCGGCAGTTCGCCGCGATCAGGTCGAAGAGCTCATCGTTCGGCGCGTGGGCGCGATAGAGCTTGCAGGGCGGCAGGCGCAACCCCTCCTGGAAGACGTCGAGCGCCTCGATGTCGCCCGAGTGGCCGCCGACGTCGGAGACGTGGGCGATGCTGCCCACGAACGCGACGACGTGGCCGCCCACGAAGACCGGGCTGATCATCACGAAGTCCGGCAGGTGCCCGGTGCCGATCCAGGGATCGTTCGTGGCCAGGACGTCGCCTTCTTGAAGTGTCTCGATCGGGAACCGCTCGAGGAGCGTTTTCGCCGTCCTCGGGAGCACCACGCAGAAGTTCGGCGGGCTGAAGGTGGACTGACAGAGCGACCGGCCCCGCTCGTCCGTGAGGATGTAGCCAAAGTCGCGGCTCTCACCGACGATCGTCGAGAATGACGTGCGGACGATCGCGTCGTCGATCTCGTTCATGATGGCGATCAGCCGGTTCCACATGATCTCGAGGATGATTCCGTCCATCGCCCGCGTAGCTGTACCGGTTTTCGCTCGCTGCTGTCAACAGTTGACGATACGCACGCAGCCGCGATAGCCTAGGCGCCCGATCCGAGAGGAGGTTCCGCTGGGCCGCCGCACGTCCGCATTCGACCCGATCACGCTCGACTTGCTCTGGCAGCGCCTGATCACCGTCATGGACGAGGTCGACCAGATCATCGTCCGGACGACCTTCTCGACGATCCTGAGCGAAGGACGCGACTTCGCGTGCATCCTCACCGACGCGAACGCCCGCTCCCTCTGTCAGTCGAGCTGGAGCACGGCGACGTTCACCAAGGTCTATCCCCGAACGGCGAAGGTGCTGCTCGACCGGTTCCCGATCGAGACGCTCCGGGATGGCGACGTGCTGGCGACGAACGACCCCTGGATCGGAACGGGCCACCTGCCGGACTACATCCTCCTCCGCCCCGTCTTCTGGCGCGACGAGGTGGTCGCCTTCCTTGGGACCGTCTCCCACATGTCCGACGTCGGTGGTCACCCGGCGGAGATCGAGAGCCACGACGTCTTCTCCGAGGGCCTCTGCATGCCGCCCTTCAAGCTGTACGAGGCCGGCCAGGAGAACGAGCTCGCCTTCTCGATCATGGGCGCGAACTGCCGGGTGCCGAACCTGCTGCTCGGCGACTTGAGGGCGATGGCCGGCGCAGCGAAGATCGGCGCCGAGCGCATCACCGCGTTTCTCGACGACTACGACTTCGACTTCGCGTCGCTCGCGGATGAGATCCTCGATCGATCCGAGGAGCTCATGCGAGCGCGGATCGAGGCGCTACCGGACGGCCGTTACGAGTACGGGCTCGACATCGACGGTTACATCGAGCAGGCGCACCTTCACGTCACCGTCGACGTCCGCGGCAGCGACGTCTACATCGACTACTCGGGAAGCTCGCCGCAGCGCCAGGACGCCGCGATCAACTCGGCTTACAACAGCACGTATGCAACGTCGATGTATCCGTTCAAGTGCGCGCTCGCGCCGGAGACCCCGAACAACGAGGGTCTCTTCCGCCCGATCCACGTCAGCGCACCTGAAGGGAGCATTCTCAACGCGACATTCCCGGCGCCGGTCAAGGCCCGGGCGAAGACGACGAACAACATCAACCAGGTCCTCTTCGGCGCGCTCTGGCCGATCTTCGGCGAGAACGTCCAGGCGAGCGGCGGCGGCATCTGGCCGCTCGTGCTGATGGGGCACGAGCCCGACCGCGGCACCTACCTCGTCGACATGCTGCCGCACGGTGGCCGCGGCGGGATGCCGACCCTCGACGGGATGGTGCCGGTGTCGTATCCCGAGAACAGCACCATCACCCCGTGCGAGATCCTCGAGACGGACGCACCGGTTCTGTTCCACCGGAAGGAGCTGTGGCCCGACAGCGGCGGCCCCGGGCGGCATCGTGGCGGCGTCGGGCAGGTGATCGTGTTCGAGCACGTCGGGACTCGCCCGATGGTCTTCAACCTCACGCCCGATCGCATCACGACGCAGCCCCAAGGCCTCGACGGAGGCGCCCCCGGCCGCAGCGGGAGGGCGCTCCTGAACGGCGACGAGCTCCGCGAGTTTCCGCCGATCCACCTTCAGCCCGGCGACGTCGTCGAGCTGCAGCTCGGCGGCGGCGGCGGGTTCGGGCCGGTGGAGGAGCGGTCGTTCGAAGCGATCCGCCGCGACGTCGAGCTCGGCCTCGTCACTCCCGAGGCCGTCGAACGCGAATACGCCCGCTCGACGGAAGCTGCCGAAGCGGCCGCCTGACGCATGTCGGAGCCGCGAGCGCTCGTCACCGGCGCGGCCGGGTTCTTCGGTTCGGCGATCGTCCGCGCGCTCGCGCTCGACGGGATCCGCGTGCTGGCGACCGACCGCGTCGACGGGTCGGCCTTCGCACCGCGCGAGGATGTCCCGACGGAGCTCGTCGAGTACATCGCGAGGGACGTCGCACGCGAGCCGCTCGACGACCTGGTCGCCGATGCCACGGCGGTCGTCCACGCCGCCGCGCTGACACCCGTCGACGAGAGCCACGGCGAGATCGGCGACGCGCTGCTCGCCGTGAACCTCGCGCCGCTCGCCCCCCTCCTCCGGGCGATCCGCACCTCCCCACACTGCCGGCGGCTCGTCTTCGTCTCGTCGGCCGGCGTTTTCGACCAGCGCCAAGCGCGCGTGCTCGGCGAGGACGATGCCGACGGCGGCTCGTCGCTCTACGGTGCGGCGAAGCTCGCGGCGGAGATCCTCGTCCGCCGCTACGGCTCGCTCTACGGGATCGAAACGGCTTCCGTCCGACCGACGTCGCTGTTCGGCGCCGGAGAGCTGCCGCGCTCGTCCCGCCCGCGGACGACGGCGCTCGCCCGGCTCGTGGAACACCTGCGCCGCGGCGAGCAAGTCTCGGTGCGAAACGAGCAGTCGAGGGCGGACTGGCTCTCGGTCGACGACGCGGCCGAGGCGGTGCGGCTACTGTGCGTCGCCCCGGCGCTGGACGGTCGCTCGTACAACCTCTCGTCGGGTGTCACCCGCCCGTTCGCCGACGTCGCCGCCGCCGTGGTGCAGGTGATGGGGCGCCCGCCTGACGCGAATGCTTCCACCGTCGTCGACGCGGGCGAGGACCGGCCGGCCGTGATCGCGAACACGCGGATCGTCGAGGCAATCGGCTGGGGGCCGAAGCGCACGCTCGAGGACGGGGTGCGTGACCTGCTCGCGTTCCTGGGGAACCTCGAATCGGCGACGGCGGGAGCCTCGGGATGAATCTCGGGCTGCAGGGCCGCCGTGCGCTCGTTGGGGGAGCGACGTCGGGTCTTGGAGCCGCGGTGGCGCGCGCGATCGCCGCCGAGGGCGCCGACGTGCTCCTCTGGGCGCGTGACGACGCGCGGCTCGCCGCGACGGCGGCGGACCTGGTCGACACGACCGGCGTCCGGGTCGAGACCGTGGCTGCTGACGCCACGAGGCCAGATGCCACCGAGCTCGTGCTGGCTGCGGTACGCGACCGTTTCGGCGGCGTCGACATCGCCGTGTTGAACGCCGGCGGACCGCCGCCGGTCGACCCGGTAGCGACGACCCCCGAGGGCTGGCGCGAAGCCCTTCAGCTCCTTCTGCTCACCCCGGTGGGAGTCGCGACGGGCCTGCTCCCAGGAATGCGCGACCGGGGCTGGGGACGGATCGCGGCCGTGCTCTCGTCCGGCGTTCGCGAGCCTATCCCCAACCTCGTGTACTCGAACGCCGGACGGTCGGCGCTCGCGGCATGGCTGAAGACGGCGAGCGCGGCCGTCGCGGCGGACGGCGTCACGATCAACGGCGTCGTCCCGGGCCGGATCGCGACGGCGCGGACCGAAGCGCTCGACCGCGGCCGTGCGGCCGCAGAAGGGACAACGACAGAGCACGTCAGGCTCGCCTCCGAGGCGACGATCCCGAGCCGACGGTACGGGACGCCGGACGAATTTGCGGCCGCGGTTGCGTTCCTCGTCAGCGACCGGGCGAGCTACCAGACCGGCTCGCTCGTCCGCGTCGACGGCGGGCTGCTGAGGTCGACGTGAGCCTGTTGACCTTGGGGCGCCTCCCGGCTACTGTCAACAGTTGACGCCGTGTACGACTTGCGAATCCTCAACGCGAGCGTCGTGACCGGAGCAGGAACCGGCGTCGCCGACATCGGGGTCGACGGGGGGATGATCGCCGAGGTCGCGCCGCCGGGCGGCATCGGGCCTGCAAGGACCGAGATCGACGCGACCGGCCTGTACGCCGTGCCGGGCGCGATCGACGTCCACTTCCACTGCCGTGCCCCCGGCAACCCGGAGCGCGGCGATTTCGCGAGCGAGACGGCCGCTGCCGCCGCGGGAGGCGTCACGACCGTCTTCGAGATGCCGATCTCGGACCCCGCCTGCAGCACGCCCGAGGTCTTCCGAATGCGCCGCGGGCTGATCGACGCGGACGCGATCGTCAACGTCGCGCTCTACGCGGGGGCCGCGGTCGAGCCCGCGCGTGCCGAGGAGATGGCAGAGCTCGGCGCGATCGGCTTCAAACTCTTCACCCTCGCGCCGCCGCCGGGCCGCGAACGCGAGTTCGAGGGGCTTTGGGCATCCGGCGACGGCGGCGTCTTCAGCGCGCTCTCGAGCGTGGCCGAGACGATGCTGCCTTGCGTCGTCCACCCCGAGAGCGACTCGCTCCTCGCCATCCTCCAGGGCCTCCCGGGTGGCGCCGGCCGGCGACCGCCCGCGGTCGAGGCCGTGGCCATCGCCTCGACGTCGGCGATCGCGAAGGAGGCGTCCGTCAAGATCCATGTGGCGCATGTCTCGTCGAGCGACGCGCTCGACGCCGTTCGCGCCGGCCGCGCGCTCGGTGCGGACGTCACGGCCGAGACGTGCCCGCAGTACCTGCTCCTCGACGAACGCGCGGTCGAGCGCTTCGGCGGTCTGGCGAAGATCGCTCCGCCGCTTCGCACGCCCGCGGACTCGGAAGCGCTCTGGGGAGCCGTCGAATCCGGCGAGCTCGACCTCGTCGCGAGCGACCACTCGCCGTTCCTCGCACGGGAGAAGCTCGACGTCGAGTTCGCCGCCGCACCGCAAGGTCTCCCGACGGTCGAGCTGCTCGTGCCGACGATGCTCGACGCCGCCGTCCGGGGCCGATTGCCGCTCGAGAAGGCGGTCGCGCTGGTCACCGCGGAGCCGGCCCGCCTGTTCGGGCTCGAACGCAAAGGATCGATCGCGGAGGGGTACGACGCGGACATCGCGCTGTGCTCGCTCACGGAGCCGACGCACGTGGACGCCGAGCGCTTCCACACCCGCGCCAAGAGCTGCGCCGTCGTGTTCGAGTCACTCCAGTTGCGAGCGCGGGTCGAGCAGACGCTGGTCGGCGGCTCTGTCGTGTTCGCGAACGGCGCCATCATCAACGGCGGCGCAGGCGGGTTCGTCGCAGGTCCGCGCACCGTCGTTCGCGAGACCGAGCCCGTATGAGCACCGTCACGGACGTGCGCAGCCGCCGCAGGCCGTCTCGCCAGCGGGGACGGGCGCGGTTCCGGTTCGGGTTCGACATCGGAGGAACGTTCACCGACTTCGTGCTCGTCGACATCGCTTCCGGCGCAGTGCGTACGTACAAGACGCTTACGACGCCGCGCGATCCGTCGCGCGCGGTCATGGAAGGGTGGCGCGCGCTCGTCGACCAGGCGGACGTTGGCGCGGAGTCCGTCGAGATGGCGGTGCACGGGACGACTCTCATCACGAACGCGTTGATCGAACGCGAAGGCGCACAGACCGGCCTGATCACGACGAAGGGGTTCCGGGACGTGCTCGAGATGCGCAAGGAGATGCGCTACGACATCTACGACCTGCTTATCACCCTCCCGGAGCCGCTCGTGCCGCGGCCGCTCCGGCTCGAGGTCGACGAGCGGGTCACCGCTTCCGGCGAGGTGCTCCGACCTCTCGACCTCGCCGAGCTCGAACCGATCGCCCACAAGCTGCGCAAGGAGGGAGTCGAGGCGGTTGCAGTTTGTTTCCTGCACTCGTACCGCAACCCGGTGCACGAGCGCGCCGCGGGAGAGTGGCTGCGGCAGCGGATTCCGGGCATCGCGGTCTCGATCTCGTCCGAGGTCGCTCCGGAGATCCGCGAGTACGAGCGAACGTCGACGACCGTGAGCAACGCGTACGTGCAGCCGCTCGCCGAGACGTACCTTCGCTCGATCGGCGAGCAGCTCCGCGGCGAGGGCTTCGAGCACAACCTCTACCTGATGCTCTCGAGCGGCGGGATCCAGACGCTCGAGACTGCCGCGCGGTTCCCGATCCGGCTCGTCGAGTCAGGCCCGGCCGCCGGAGTCCTCGCCGCTGTGTTCTACGGGAAGCTAATCGGCGAGAGCGACCTCGTCAGCTTCGACATGGGCGGCACCACCGCGAAGATGTGCCTGATCAAGGACGGTCAGGCCGCGATGGCCAGCACGTTCGAGATCGCGCGCGTCCACCGCTTCAAGCGCGGGAGCGGACTGCCTGTACAGGTGCGCTCGATCGAGCTGATCGAGATCGGCGCGGGCGGCGGCAGTATCGCGCGGGTCGACGAGCTCGGCCTGCTCAAGGTCGGCCCCTCGTCCGCGGGCGCCGAACCGGGCCCCGCCTGCTACGGGCTTGGTGGCACACAGCCGACGGTGACGGACGCCGACCTTGTCCTCGGCTATCTGAACCCGGACAACTTCCTCGGAGGTCGGATGGCGCTCTCCCTCGAAGCGGCGGAAGAAGCGATCCGCTCCGTCATCGCCGAGCCGATGGGGATCTCGTTGCTCGACGCGGCCTGGGGCATCCACCAGGTCGTGAACGAGAACATGACGGCCGCGACCCGCATCCACGTCGCCGAGCGTGGCGCCGACGTCAGGAGGATGCGAATGATCGCGTTCGGCGGAGCGGGACCGGTTCACGCCGACGCGATCGCCCGGGCGCTGAAGATGCGCGGGACGATCATCCCCTCGAGCGCGGGCGTGACCTCGGCGCTCGGGTTCCTGACGGCCCCGGCGTCGTTCGAGCTCGCCCGAAGCGTCGTCGGACCGCTGAAGGAGAGCCGCCTCGACGAGCTCGAGCGCGTGTACCGGGAGCTCGAAGACGAGGGACGCGCGCTCCTCGCGGGCGCCGGCGTCTCCGAGCAGGAGATGCGTTTCGTGCGACAGGCCGACCTGCGCCACGCGGGGCAGGGGCACGACATCGTGCTCGAGCTCCCCTACGCGCACCTCCACGGCGTCGACGTGGAGCGGGATCTCCAGCCGCTGTTCTACGAGCGCTACGAGAACGTCTTCGGACACGCGCACCGTCACCTCTCGCTCGAGATCGTCACGTGCCGCGTCACCGCGTCCGGGCCGGTGCCGGCGCTAGCGATCGAGACGGAGGAGGACACGGAGGCGCTGCCGGTCGAGCAGGCGATTCGGGACGTGCGCGACGCGTACTTCCGCGAGGCCGGCGGCTTCGTTGCCACGCCGGCCTACGAGCGGGCGCGACTGACGCCGGGAGCGACCTTCACGGGCCCGGCTGTGGTCGAAGAGAAGGACTCCACCGCCGTCGTCGGTCCACGGGCAACGGTCGTGGTCGATCGCTTTCTGAATCTGATCGTCACGTTCGAGTAGGTGGCCCTGCGCGCCGCGGTCATCGGCGGAGGCCGGGTCGCCGAGCGGCACGCTGCGGCCTATGCCCGCAACCCGCTGACGCAGCTCGTAGCCATCGTCGAACCGCTCCGAGACCGAGGCGAGGCGCTTGCAGCGGCTCACGGCGCCCGGTGGTTCGCGTCGGCTGAACAGCTCTACGAGGCCGGCGAGGCGGAGGCCGTCAGCGTCTGCGTCCCGCACGACCTGCATCGCGAGGTCGCCCTCGGCGCCTTCGAGCGGAGCCTGCACGTCCTGCTCGAGAAGCCGATCGCGAACACGCTCGAAGACGCCGACGCGATCGCCACTGCCGCGGACCGGGAGGGTGTGGTGCTCATGCTCGGGTTCGTGCACAGGTTCCGCAGCGAGTCGCTCGAGGCGAAGAGGATGGTCGACGCCGGCGCGATCGGCCGGCCGGCGACGGCGCTCGACCGCTTCTGCTCGCTCGGCGGGGAACATCCACCGAGCTGGGTCTGGGAGCGCGAGCGTGCCGGCGGCGGCGTGCTCATGTACGGCGGCGTCCACGCGATCGATCGGCTGCGGTGGCTGCTGGACCAGGAGATCGTCTCCGTCGTTGCTCGAGCGCATCACACGCACGGCTACGGGGACGTCGAGGACGGACTGGTCGCGCTGCTCGACTTCTCCGGCGGCGCGTCCGGCGCGCTGTTCGAGAACTCGCCGCCGTACGGCCGGCCCGGCGGCTGGGCGACCGAATTCTTCGGGAGCGACGGAGCGATCCGCATCCAGACAGGCGAGTGGGTCGAGCTCACCACCTCAGCCGGCGTGACGCGAGTCGAGTCATCTGACGACGCACACTTCGAGCGCGAGATCGCGGAGTTCGTCTCCGCCATCGTCGAGGGACGTTCCCCGTCGGTCCCAGCCGAGGCGGGTCGCGCTTCGTTGGCCGTCGCACTCGGGGCATACCGGTCGGCGTCGACGGGCGAAGCGGTTCGACTGGGTTGACACCGGCCTCGTGACCCCAGCTGACACCGCGCGGAGTGTCGGTCGACCAGAAGACGAGCGGTGTAGCCGCCTGCGCGGCGCGCGCGGGCGCCCGCTAGACGATCGCGGTCACGCGGTCACGTCGAAGCTGAACATCATCCCGCTCTCGTGGTGCTCGGCGATGTGGCAGTGCGCCATCCAGCGCCCAGGGTTCGTGACATCGAGCAGGATGTCGACGGTCTCGCCGGTCCGCACCAGGACGGTGTCCTTCCAGGCGAGGTTCGGCTCGACGACCCCGTCGCGCGCGAGGATGAGGAAGCGGCCGGCGCCGTGGACGTGAAACGGGTGCGGCATCGGGTGGTCCGAGTCCAGCTCGTTGACGAGCCGTAGCTTCACCTGATCACCGACGCGGAAGGTCCAGTCGATCTGGGCGTTCTCGGCGCCGGTCTCCCGATCGACGAGCTTCCAGCGCATGTTCGCGGGCGTGGTGAGGCGGTTGACCTCGACCATGTCGTCTTCCCATTCGATTCCTTGGGCGCCGCCGTGAGCGCGGCCTCCGTGCTCGTGGCGTGTGCGTTCGTCGGCTTGACCGTGACCGTGGCCATGACCGTGACCGTGCCCATGCATGTGATGCTTCCCGCCGCTCTCGGCTGGGACGGCACCGCCACCGAGGTCTGCCGCCGCCCCCGTGCCGGTGGAGCGAAGCGTCATGCCGCACTCGGGGCAGCTCGTTGCCCAGCTGGCCGCAATCTCTCCGTGCATCGGGCACACGAACGCGGTCGGAGTCTTTGTCTCCGCCGGTGCCGGCATGAGCTTCATCCCGCACTTCGGGCACTTGCCGGCCCAGGAGGCGACGATGTCCGGGTCCATCGGGCAGGCGTAGGTGCCCGTCTCAACGCCCTCTCCGCCGACCTCGTCCATCTCGGCAACGAATGAGAGCGTCTTGTCGGGTGCGGCATCCAGCTTCGCCTCCAGCCGCGCCCGCTCTGCCTCCATGTCCGGATGTGCGCGCAGCTCTTCGAAGTGCTGCGTCAGGTCGGGCTCGGCCGGATCATCCGCGACCTTGATCGCCGCGAGCCGATAGGACTTTTCGGGAGTCCGATGCTCGAGCGCGACGTCCCCCGGCTCAGCGAACAGAACGTCGACGACCGCGCGCTCGGAAGGAGCGAGGAGAACCTCCTCGACGAGCTCTTCGCGCTCGTAGTGGCCGCTGTCGGCGCCTACGAGCTTCATCCGGGCTCCCGGCACCGTGACGTTGAAGACCCGCGTGTTGGCCGTGTTCGTGAAGTAGAAGCGCACGACCTCGCCGCGTGCCGCGTCCAGCGTTAGCTCCGGCTCACCCGCGACGAGCATGGTGTTGCCGAAGCGACCCATCGCAACGTGCGTCGTCTCGGCACCGCTGAACGATGCGATGCGGCCCTCCTCGATGAGGACGTCGTCGAGCGTCACCAGCAGCTCGCGGTGCGCAGGCGACCAGTGATCCTCGTCGCTCGGAACCGCGAGAATGTTCCCGTACAGGCCCAGCTCCTGGCCGTAGTCCTCACGGATGTGGGGGTGATACCAGTAGGCCCCGGGATCGGGCACCGTCACTTCGTAGGTGAACGTCTCACCGACGGGAATCGGCGCCTGAGTCTCGTGTGTGCCGTCGAAGCGGTTCTCGAGCCGGAGCCCGTGCCAGTGCACCGTCGCGTCGAGATCGCCGCGATTGGTGACGTGCACTGTGATGGTCGCGCCCTGAGGAACTTTGAGCGTCGGCCCCGGAACGGACCCGTTGTACGCGAGCATGCGCACGGTGGCATCGCCGATCTGCTTCTTGACGGGTGCGATCTCGAGCTCGAACTCGTCGCCGTCGGAGAGCTCGACGAGCTCGGGTCGTCGCGCCTCCGGCAATCCCTCGATCGACGTCGGAAAGCCGATCGTGTGCGCGTGAGCGTGTGAATGATGGTGGTCGTGCATCGCTGGCTAGCCCTCCTTGCGCGCTCCGGCGGCTTGGACGCGCTCGGGCACGGTTCGTGTCTTCGCTGGGTTCGCGCCCGCGAGCCGCTCGACCAGGAACGCGGCGTCGTCCTTGACCCAGCCGATCAGCGCCGAGCCCCGCGTCCACTGCCAGGTGAGGCCGAGAAAGTAGAGACCCGGAACGTCGGTCACGCCGCGACGGTGTCGCAGTCCCTCGTTCGAGCCGAGGATGGGAAGGTCGATCCAGGAGAGGTCCGACCGGTAGCCCGTTGCCCAGATGACGGCGTCAACCTCGACAGAGCCGCCATCGCCGCAGCGGACGGTGCGACCGTTTGCGTCGGTCGCGCGCGGCTTGAGCTCGACGCCGTACTTGCCCTTGAGCTCGCGGGGGCTCGAACCGATCAGCGTGTCTCGGTAGCGCAGCTTGCGTCCCAGCCGCGACTCGACAGTCGTGGAAAGGAGGTGCGTCTTCGTCAGCCACCAGAAGAGATCGCGCCCGGCGATCCTCTGCGGCAAGGGCTTCTGCTTCGACCCGACCGAGAGAAAAACCTCGTGCGTGGCCGAGAGCTCCTTCGCGATCTGGAAGCCGGTGTTTCCGCCGCCGACCACGAGAACGGTTCCTTCGGGCACATCGCTCGGCCGGCGGTAGCTCGTGCTGTGCACCTGCCAGACCTCCGCGTCGAGCTTGTCGGCGATCTCGGGCACGGACGGTGTCTGGAACGGGCCAGTCGCGACCACGACCTGGTCGGCGATGACCGTTTGCCCGTCGACGTCGAGGACGAACGAGCCGTTCTCCTTCGTCAGCCTGCGCACGCGGCTGTTCAGCTCGATCGGAAGGTCGAACGTCCGCGCGTACTCCTCCAGGTAGGCGATCACCTCGTCGCGCGACGGGTAACCATCCGGGTCCCCCGGGAAGCGAAGGCCCGGCAGTGCGCTGTATCGGCGCGGCGTGAAGAGCGTCAACGAGTCCCAGCGCTCGCGCCAAGCCGGCGCGATCGAATCGCTCCCTTCGAAGATGGCGAACCGCAGGCCCTGCTCGCGGAGGTAGTAGCCCATCGCGAGGCCGGCCTGGCCGCCACCGACGACGGCGACGTCCAAGTGCTCACGCGAGGCGCCCTCGGCCGAGTCGATTCCTACGGCGGATTGTTCCCGTGTAGACACGCTTTCTTCTCACACTCCTCGGATCGGTGTCCGGCACGCTCGAGGAACGCCCGCCCCGGTGTCATGGGCAGCCGCGGTGTCATCCGAAGCTGCGACCCCTCGCATCCCCGAACCCTCCTGCGGCTCGAGGCCCAACGTAGCATCCTCGAACAGCCCGGCAACTACCTCTCCGGCACCGGGTTTCATCCGCGCCGGAGGCGCGGCCCGAGCAGGAAAGCGAGAGCGACGCCGCGGAGCGGCGTCGCGAAGCGGTGCGAGGGAGAAAACATGGAGCTAGCCGGACTCGAACCGGCGACCTCCTGGGTGCGATCCAGGCGCTCTCCCAACTGAGCTATAGCCCCGAGGAGAGGAAAGTGTAGCCGCGCCTCAGCGGCGGCGGATCAGCGTGATCCCGTCCCGGACGGTCAGCATCACCGACCTCACGCGCTCGTCCCTCGCCACGTGCTCGTTGAACGCCCGGATCGCGCGGGTGCTCTCGGAGTCGTCGGCCTCGTCGAGGACCCTCCCGCTCCAGAGCGTGTTGTCGGCCGCGATCAGGCCGTGGGCCGTCAGCCGCGGCAGCACCTCCTCGTAGTACGCGACGTAGTTCTCCTTGTCGGCGTCGATGAAGACGAAGTCCCACTCGCCCTCGAGCGCGCGGATCGTGTCGAGCGCCGGCCCGAGATGAACCGTGACCCGGTCGGCGTAGCCGGCGCGCTCGAGGTAGCGGCGCGCGACGGCGGCGTGGTCCTCCGAGACCTCGCAGGTGTCGATCCGGCCGCCCTCCGGGAGGCCGGCGGCCATCGAGAGCGTCCCGTACCCCGAGTACGTCCCGAGCTCGAGCACCCGCCTCGCGCCGAGGCCGTGCACGAGCAGCTCGAGGAAGCGCCCTTCGATCGTCCCCGTGAGCATCTGCGGCGCCTGAAGCGTCTCCTGCGTCTCGGCGGCGAGCTCCGCGAGCAGCGCGTCCGGCGCCGTCGTGTGCGCCTCCGCGTAGGCCTCGAGCTCGGCGTTGGCGACGTCGAACCCCATCAGCGCTCGACCCGCGACCCGCCGACGATGCGCTCGCTGCCGTCCCCCAGCCGCACGAGCGCCTTGCCCTTGCCGTCGTAGTCCGGCGACCAGACGAGCAGCGTCGCCTCGTCGCCCGCGACCCCAACCGTCTCGTCGATCGACGGCGCAGCGCCGAGCCAGTAGCGCAGGAACGGGTTCTCCTCGCGCTCGCGTCCGATCGTCGTCTCGTCGGTGTGCCCCGGCAGGACGCGCGTCTCGTCGGGGAGCTCCAGCAGCTTCAGCACCGACTCGCGCACGAGCGCCGCGTCACCGCCCCCGACCGCGTCCTTGAAGAGCAGGTCGCCCGAGAAGCAAAGGTCTCCGACGACGAAGGCGACGTGGTCGTCCGCGTGGCCGGGCGTAGGGATCGAACGCGCCCAGTCGGCCTCCTGCGTGGGCCGGACGCCGAAGCGGCGCTCGAGCTCGGCGTCGCCCGCGACGTGGTCGTGGTGGCCGTGCGTCGTCAGCAGCGACGCGATCGTCAGGCCCTCCCGCTCGACCGCCTCGAGCAGCGGCTCGAGCGGCGCCCCACTGTCGACGAAGTACCCCTCGCGCGTCTCCTCGTCCCAGGCGAGATACGCGTTCGAGAGCCACTCCGGGTGCATGCTTCTCTCGACCGGCACGCGGGTAGGCTAACCGGGCACCCGACGGACGGAGGATTCGAACGATGGCCGGCCTCTTCTCCCGCTTCGCGACCGTGGTCAAGGCGAAGCTCTCCAAGCTGCTCGACCGAGCCGAGGACCCGACGGAGACCCTCGACTACTCCTACGAGCAACAGCTCCGCCTGCTCCAGGACGTGAAGCGCGGCGTCGTCGACGTGACCACCTCGAAGAAGCGGCTGACGATGCAGACCGCCCAGCTCGAGCAGAACGTCGTCAAGCTCGAGACCCAGGCGCGCGACGCGCTCGCCGCCGGCCGCGATGACCTCGCCCGGCAAGCACTGGAACGAAAGGCGCTCGTCCAGCGCCAGCTCCAGGACCTCGACGCGCAGGTCGCGCAGCTCGGCGACCAGCAGGAGAAGCTCGTCACGTCCGAGAAGCAGCTCCAGGCGAAGATCGAGGCGTTCCGCTCGCAGAAGGAAGTGATCAAGGCGCAGTACTCCGCGGCGGAGGCTCAGGTCCGGATCGGCGAGGCGGCGACGGGGATCGGCGACCAGATGGCCGACACCGGGCTCGCGATCCAGCGCGCGAAGGACAAGACCGAGCAGATGCAGGCGCGCGCGTCGGCGGTCGAGGAACTGATCGAGGCCGGCACGCTCGAGGACTTCACCGGCGGCGACCGGACGCAGCTCGACCGCGAGCTCGAGCAGATCCAGGCGACGAACCAGGTCGACCGCGAGCTCGAACGGCTCAGGGCCGAGGTCGGCCCGGGCGAGAAGAAGGAGATCGAGACGTAGCGCGTCTGGCGATCGCCCGGAGCCAGTCGTTCCGGATGATCCCGCTGAACGGGCCGACGGCGACCCAGTAGAGCCGGAACCGACGGCGCGCCGCGGCATCGGTGCAGCGCACCCGCGTCTCGGTGGCGAGCGTCGCGCCGTCGTAGGTCACGTTCAGCGCCATCAGCGCATGGCCGGCGTCGACGAACGTCCGCGGATCGGCGCCGTGCCCGAGACCGCCGCGCGGCGACCAGGGCTTCCCGACGGCGCCGACCACGAGCTCGCGTCCCGGATCCTCGGCCAGCCGGCGAAAACCTTCGAGCTCCAAGAATGCGCGGTCCGGGCCCGAAGGCAGGCCGCGGATCCGAAAGAGGTGGCGGGCGACGCGAAGCTCGGCGAGCGTCGTCGAGCGGATCGCTTCCCAGACGTGATCCTCCGGCGCAACGAGCGCGAGCGAGTTCCGCGTTCGAACGTCGTAGTCCGGCAGAACCTCAGACAGGAGCATCGAAGAGGGCGAGCCACCGCGAGAGGTCCGGCTCGATCGGCACCTCGCCTTCGAGCTTCGCCTTCAGCTCGAGCTCCTCCGCGTTGTCGCGCTCCTTGTCCTCGCCAGTCGGGACGAAGGGCCAGAAGGCACCGCGCTTGTAGCCGTAGACGAAGTAGACCGGGTGCGCGCCGCCGTCGAAGCGGAAGATCGCCGCGAGGAGCTGCGCGCCGAAGCCGCGCGCCTTCAGCTCGGACCCGACGAGGTGCACGGTCGCGACGAGGTCTTCGAAGTCGCGATCCTCGACGACGATCCACTCGAACCCGAACTCGTCCTCCTTGCGGGTCACGCGCGAGCCCGTGTCGCGCGCGGCGACGTCGAGCAGCTCGTGGAGCTCGTTCTCGACGCGCACGAAGTCGCCGGCCGAGAGCGGCTTGAAGCAGACGGCCGCCCGGTTCGCGGGCTTGAGGCCGAGCTCGACCTCGAGCGTGACCCGTGCGGTCGAGAGCGCGAAGATCCGCTCGCCCTGCGCCTCCTTCAGCTTCTTGCGCCCGAAGAGGACGTCCGCCAACCCCATTTACGCTGCGCAGGTCGCGGATCCGCTCGCGCGGATGCCACGACGCGCGAAACCCCTAAAGGCGGCTACTTCGTGGCCGCGGCCGCAACTGGTTCCCATCAAGGTCTCCTAGACCGTTCGGCCCATCTCCCGCGCGACCCGCGCGAGCGCGGCGAGCCGCTTCTCCATCGGCGGGTGCGTCATGAAGAGCTCGCCGAACGCCGACTTCACGTTCGTCGGGATGATGAAGAACGCGTTCATCGCCTCGACCTCCCGCAGGTCCTGGCGCGGAATCGACGCCATTCCGGAGGAGATCTTCTGGAGCGCGCTCATCAGGTTCTCGGGCGCACCCGTGATCAGCGCGGCGCCGCGGTCGGCTGCGTACTCGCGGTAGCGCGAGATCATCCGGATCAGGACGAACGAGACGATGTAGGTCACGATCGAGACCGCGAAGACGATCAGCCAGATCGGCGGGCCGTTGCGATCGCGACCGCCGCCGCCGAAGAAGATCGCGTAGCGCGTGAGGAGCCCTGCGAGCATCGCGAAGAAGCTCGCGAGGGTCATGATCAGCACGTCGCGGTTCGCGATGTGCGAGAGCTCGTGGGCGAGGACTCCTTCGAGCTCGTTCGGCTCGAGCCGCTGCCAGAGGCCGGTCGTCACCGCGACCGCGGAGTGCTTGGGATTCCGGCCGGTCGCGAACGCGTTGGGGACGTCGCTCTCGATCACGGCGACCTTCGGCTTCGGCAGGTCGGCCATCGCGCAGAGGCGGTCGACCATCGCGTGGAGCTGCGGTGCGTCCTGCTCCGAGACGACCTTCGCCCCGGAGGCCAGCAGCGCGAGCTTCTCGGAGGTGTAGTACTGGAAGAGCGCGATCCCGCCGACGATCAGCAGCATCGGCAGGAAACCGACGTTCAGGTACGAGATGAGAACGGCGGCGAAGCCGACGTAGAGGAGCCCGAGCATCCCGCTCGTGGCCAGCATCCGCAGGGTCAGGCCGGTATCGCGTCCGTACGTTCGTCGCTTCATGAGAGAGAATCGGCTCCTTGGCGAGGGTGGCCACAATCGTAGCTCTCGCGCTTCTGGTGGCCGCGCCTCCGGCGTCGGCGCGCGACGTGATCGCGGAGGTCGTGACCGGCGAGCGCCTCGGGCAGGTGCTCGGGCGCGGGGCCGCGGGCCTGTACGTGCCCGGCGAGGGCCTCTACGTCAGCAGGCAGGAGGCGCTCGAGCGGCTCGGCGAGCTCCCGAACGAGGCGTGCGGCGAGCTCGAGCGCTGTCCCTTCGAGGTCTTCGTCTCGGTCCCGCCGCTGGCGGCGCAGCCGAACGTGCGCCGGTACCACGTCGCGATCCTCGGCGGCGACTACGACGGCATCCTCGTCTCGGACAGCACCCGGATCCCGGGGCTCGTTTCGATCGCGGACATCCGGGAGACGGTGGCCGCGCTCGACGAGGGACGCGAGCCGCCGATCGGCTGGCGCGCGGTCGACCAGCCCCTGCAGGAGCTGGAGCGCCTCGACCGCCGGCTGGACGACGCGCGCGACGCGCAGGGCCCCGCGACGATTGCGCTCGCGCTGACCCTGATCGCCCTCACCGCGGGCGCGCTCGGCGCGCGGTCGCGGCTGCTCGCCCGCGCCGCCCTGCTCTACCCCTTCGCCGCGCTCGGGCTTGCCCTGCTCGGCGCGGCGGTCGACCGTGTCGGCCCGCGCGTGACGAGCGTCCTGGTCGTCGTTGCGGCGCCGCTCGCGCTCCTCGTCGCGCGCGTCGCCCCGCTGCGCCTCGCCGTGCCGGTCCTGCTCGGCGCGTACGGGATCGCGCTCGCGCTCTGGCCGGAGACGAACGCGCTGATGGCGATCGGGCCGCATCCGTGGTCCGGCGGGCGCTTCTACGGGGTGACCAACCAGGTCGAGACGCTCTTGCTCGCGCCCGCGCTCGCCGCCGGGCTCGCGCTCGGCGGGTGGCGGCTCGTCGGGCTCGGGTTCCTGTCGCTCGTCGTGGTCGGCGCGAGCGCCACCGGGGCGGACGGCGGGGGGCTGCTCGTCTTCGCCTCGGGCTTCGTCGCGCTCTGGCTCCTGCTGCACGGCCGCACCGACGCGTTCCCGTGGGCCGTGGCCGCGGTTGCCGGAGCCGCGCTCTGCCTGGTCGCGCTCGACGCGCTCCTCGGCGGGTCGAGCCACGTGGTCGACGCGGTCGGCGACGGACCGAGCGGGCTCCTGGACACGTTCTGGGAACGACTCCGGCGGTCCGGCTCGATCGCGACGTCGACGCTCTGGCAGTTCGCGGCCTTCGCCGGCGGGCTCGCGGTGCTGGCCTGGTTCGCCGTGCAGCGGCCGCGCTTCGTGGTCGTCGACGCGCTGCTCGTGGCGCTCGCCGTCTCGCTCCTCGTCAACGATTCCCCCACGAAGGTGGCGGGATTCGGCGCGATCATGTGCGGCGCGTTGCGAGCGTGGGCGGTTTGGCACGAGCCGACGGGGATAGAATCGCCCACGTGAAGAGACTCATCCTGATCGTGCTGGCGTTGACGTTCGCCGTCGCGCTGCCTGCTTGCGGGGGCGGCGAGGACGAGAGCGCGACGCCGGAGACGGTCGAGGGGACGGTCACGGAAGACGCGGGCACCGACGGCGGCGACGGCGGCGAGGGCGACGCCGAGAACGGCGAGGCCGTCTTCGCGTCGGCCGGTTGCGGCGGCTGCCACGTGCTCGCCGACGCGGGCTCGAGCGGTTCGGTCGGCCCGAACCTCGACGATCTGCAGCCCTCGCAGGAGCAGGTCGCCGCGAAGGTGCGCGTGGGCGGCGGCGGGATGCCCGCGTTCGAGGGTCAACTGAGCGATCAGGAGATCCAGGACGTCGCGGCCTACGTCTCCTCGGTCGCCGGCGGCTGATCCGACTCCCTGACGCGTTTCCGCGCGACGTCGCGGCGTTCGCGTGCGATCTCGACCGCACGCTGATCGGCGAGGACGCGACGCTGCACCCGCGGACGCGCGACGCCGTTCGCGCCGCGCGCGCGGCCGGGACCCCCTTCGTCGTCGTCACCGGACGCATGTTCCGCTCGGTCAAGCCGTACCTCGACGAGCTCGGGCTCGACGAGCCGGTCGTCTGCTACCAGGGCGCGGTCGTCGCGACGGCCGCGGGCGAGTTCTTGCGGCACGTCCCGATCCCGCTCGAGCTCGCGCGGCGCGTCATCTCCGCGGTCTCGGGGGAGCACCACCTCAACTGCTACGTGGACGACGAGCTCTACGTCGCGGCGATCACCCCGGAGGCCCGGTCGTACGCCGACTTCCAGCACATCCCGCTGAACGAGGTCGGCGACCTGCTCGAGTGGCTCGACCGTCCGCCGACGAAGCTCGTCGCGGTCGGGGAGCGGCACGTGATGGACGCGCTCGAGCGCGAGCAGAAGGCCAGGTTCGACGGAGCGCTCTACATCTCGAAGTCGCTGCCCGAGTTCCTCGAGTTCGCCGCGCCCGAGGTGACGAAGGCCTCGGGGCTCGCCGTCGCGGCGGGGCTGCTCGGCGTCCGGGTCGAGCGGGTCGTCGCGTTCGGCGACGGCGAGAACGACGTCGAGCTGCTCGAGTCCGTCGGCTACGCGGTCGCCGTCGCGAACGCGCACGAGCGGGTGCTCGCGGTCGCGGACCTCGTCTGTCCGCGCGACTCGGAGCAGGGAGTCGCGCAGGTGCTCGAGAGCTTCGTACACTCACTCGCGTGATCGACGTCCGTGCAGCGCGCCACGACCCCGCCGCGTTCCGCGCGGCGCTCGCCCGCAAGGGTTCCGCGGACGCCTTCGACGAGCTGCTGGCCGCGGACGCCCGCTGGCGCGAGCTCGAGACCCGGGTGACCGAGCTGCGCGCGCGGACGAAGACGAAGGGCAAGCCGACGCCGGAGCAGCTCGAGGAGCTGCGCGGCGCGAAGGAGGAGCTCTCCCGCCTCGAGGCGGAACACGACGAGGCGACCCGCCTGCGGGACGACGTGCTCGCACGCGTCCCGAACCCGCCCCACGAGAGCGTGCCCGACGGCGACACCGAGGACGACGCGGTCGAGGTGTCCCGCTGGGGAGAGCCGGCGCAGCTCGACGAGCCGAAGGAGCACACCGAGATCGGCCGCTTCGACATGGACCGAGCCGCCCGCATCTCCGGCTCGCGCTTCGGCTACCTGATCGGGGACGCCGCGCTGCTGGCACTCGCGCTCTACCGCGCAGCGATCGACCATCTCGTCGCGCACGGGTTCACGGCGGTGATCCCGCCCGTGCTCGTCCGCGAGGAGGCGATGCACGGCACCGGGTTCTTCCCGACGGAGCGCTCGAACATCTACGCGCTCGCGGACGACGGCCTCTTCCTCACCGGCACGTCGGAGGTCGCGCTCGCCGCGCTCCACATGGGCGAGATCCTTGACGAGGTGCCGTTGCGCTACGCCGGGTTCTCGACGAACTTCCGGCGCGAGGCGGGCGCCGCCGGCAAGGACACGCGCGGGATGTTCCGCGTGCACCAGTTCAACAAGGTCGAGATGTTCGTGTACGCGCGGCCCGACGAGTCGTGGGACGAGCACGACCGCCTGCTCGAGCTCGAGGAGGCGTTCCTGCGAACGCTCGAGCTCCCCTACCGCGTCGTCAACGTCGCCGCCGGAGACCTCGGCGCGTCCGCCGCGAAGAAGTACGACATCGAGGCGTGGTTCCCGAGCCAGCAGCGCTACCGGGAGCTCACGTCGTGCTCGAACACGACCGACTTCCAGGCGCGGCGCCTCGGCATCCGCTTTCGGGGCGAGCATGGGCCCGAACCGGTGCACACGCTGAACGGGACGATGGTCACGGACCGCGCCGTGCTCGCGATCCTCGAGAACTTCCAGGGCGGCGTTCCGCGCGCGCTGCGCGAGTACGGCGCCCCGGCTACGGTGACCACATAGGCGGGGTTCCGGAGCGGTCGAACGGGGCGGTCTTGAAAACCGTTGACCGCCGCAAGGCGGTCCGTGGGTTCGAATCCCACCCCCGCCGCTAGGGAGTCGCGCAGGCTCGTCCCGTCCTGGTCGCCCGCGCGTAGCGGTTTAAGCTTCTCGCTCGGGGTCGAAGGAGACACGGCAACGACATCGTTCGACTACCCAGGAGGACTCAATGGTTGATCGGCCCATGGCCAGCGACCGCGACCTGCTCGTCACGGTCGCCCGGCTGTTCGGCATCGCGTTCCTGCTCGTCGGCATCCTCGGGTTCATCCCCGGCATCACGACCGACGCGCCGGGCGACTTCGCCGGCGAGGACTCCGACGCAGAGCTTCTCGGGCTCTTCAAGGTGAGCGTGCTGCACAACCTCGTGCACCTGCTCTTCGGCATCGCCGGCCTCGCACTGGCCCGGACGTGGGAAGGAGCGCGGCTGTTCCTGATCGGCGGCGGCGTGATCTACCTGCTGCTCTGGGTCGTCGGCCTGATCGGCGGGCTCGACTGGTTGCCCACGAACTCGGCCGACCACTGGCTCCACTTCGCGCTCGGCGCGGCGATGGTCGCGGGCGGCTTCCTGCTCGGCCGTGAGCCGCGGATGAGAGCCGCGACGTAGCCGACGGCGCTTCGTAGACCGGCGGAGGGGCGGGAGGCCGCCCCTCCGCGTGTGCTCAAACCCTCTTTACGAACCGCCGATACAACGTCCGTGATGTTCCCGCGAGCCTTCGTCGCCCTCCTCGCGGTCGCCGCGGCAGCAGTCGGCGCCTCGTCGGCGTCCGCCTCGGAGCGGATCGATCTGAACGCGACCGGCGTGCGGCTCGCGGTGAACGATCGCGGGCAGGCGCTTCTCACGTACCGCGCCGGCGGGCGCCAGCGCAGGGTCCTCGTCTGGGGCGCGGTCAATGCGCGCCATCCCCATCCGCGGATCCCGCAGGTGCGCTTCCGGAAGCACTACTCGACCCCGGTGAGGTCGTTCCGGAACACCTGCGCGCCGTACGACGGCCCCGCCCTGAAGTGGTTCAGGCTCGGCTGC
The DNA here is from genome assembly GCA_025929895.1 of Thermoleophilia bacterium. Taxonomy (GTDB): domain Bacteria; phylum Actinomycetota; class Thermoleophilia; order Gaiellales; family Gaiellaceae; genus JACCTU01. The sequence continues at coordinate 21,273 of JAICPI010000007.1, read as the reverse complement.
AAGGCCGCCGACGGCTCGTATTGGGCCGTGCAGAGCTGGCAGCGGATGCTTCCCGGCCGCGGCGCGGCGCCCACCCCGCGGCAGGCCGCGTGGGAGCTTCGGCTCTCGCATTGGCAGGGCGCGCTCCCGCAGCTCCAGATCAAGCTCGACTGGGCGTACCGGCGCTACGACCATCTCTACGGGACGTACACGTACCTCGGCCATCCGATCTTCGGCTTCCGCGTCACCCGGAACGGCGCGCCGCGCGACGGGTACGGGCGGAACCTCTACCTCGACACGTTCAACTCCGCGCACGGGCGGGGCTGGCGGCGCGAGGCCGGCTTCCTGGCGCAGAACCCCCGCGGGAACTTCTGCTACGGGTTCTTCCGCCGCGGCAGTCGTCCGATCGGCAAGGGCGAGCGCTACCGCGTCACGATCATCGGCCCGGGGGTCACACCCGACGTCTACTGGGAGAGCGGCGCGCCGGGGCCGTACGACCGCGAGGCCGACCGCGTCGCGAACGAGGAGCAGCGGGCGCTCTCGGCCGGGTCGAAGTACTGCCGCCCGAACTAGCGCTCTAGCATCCCGCCGTGGCGAGCGGCGACGAGCTCCGCGCGGCGATGCGGCGATTCCCGTCGGGGATCTCCGTGCTGACGGTTCCCGCGCCGTACGGAGTCACGATCGGCTCGCTCGTCTCGCTCTCGCTGGAACCGGCGCTCGTGGGCGTGTCGATCGGCCACGAGGCGCAGGCGCACGAGCTCGTGCGCGAGGCCGGGCGCTTCGCCGTCAGCGTCCTCGCGGGGGACCAGGACGCCCTGGCGCAGCACTTCGCGCGGAGCGTGCCCCCGATCGCGCAGTGGGAGGGTGTCGCCGTTCGCGAGGACGAGTACGGGCCGCTGCTCGAGGGGGCGCTCGCATGGCTTCGCTGCGGCGTGCGGTCGGAGCACCCCGCGGGCGACCACACGATCTTCGTCGCGGCAGTCGAGCGGGCGGAGCTCGGGCGCAGCGGGCCGGGGCTCGTCTACCGCGACGGCGGCTACCACGCGGCATGATCGACGCGGTCGTCTTCGACCTCGACGGCGTGCTGCTCGACTCGGAGCGGCTCTGGGACGAGGTGCGCGAGGCGCTCGCGCTCGAGCGCGGCGGGCGCTGGAGCGACCGCGCGCAGGCCGAGATGATGGGGATGAGCTCGCCGGAGTGGTCGCGCTACCTGCACGACGTCGTCGGCGTGCCCGAGCTGCCGGACGAGATCGCGGCGGACGTGGTCCGCCGCATGGAGGAGCGCTACCGCGAGCGGCTCCCGCTGCTGCCCGGTGCCAGCGAGGCCGTCGGGCGGCTCGCGGCGCGCTGGCCGCTCGGGCTCGCGTCGTCGTCGAACCGGCCGCTGATCGACCTCGCGCTCGACCTCGGCGACCTGGCGCAGTTCTTCAGGGTGACGGTCTCCTCCGAGGAGGTCGAGCGCGGCAAGCCGGCACCCGACGTCTACCTCGAGGCGTGCCGGCGACTCGGCGTCGAGCCGGAGCGGGCCGCCGCGGTCGAGGACTCGCGGAACGGCATCCGCTCCGCGCACGCCGCCGGCCTCCGCGTCGTGGCGATCCCGAACGCGGAGTTCCCGCCAGACGAGGACTCGCTCGCGCTCGCCGACGTCGTCCTGCGCTCGCTCGCCGAGCTGACGCCGGAAGCGCTTACCCCGTGACCCGTGCCGGAGACTGTGAGCTCACGGTGCCAGGCACTGTTAGCTCACGGTGCCAGGCACTGTTAGGGCCGCGTCAGGCGTCGTAGCGGCCGACGAGTACGCACGCGTTGTGGCCGCCGAGGCCCATCGCGTTCGAGAGCGCGACCTCGACCTGCGCCTCGCGGGCCTCGTTCGGCACGTAGTCGAGGTCGCAGTCGGGGTCCGGGTGCTCGTAGTTCGCCGTCGGCGGCAGGACGCCGTGGTGCAGCGCGAGCACGCACATCATCGCCTCGATCGCGCCGGCGGCGCCGAAGCAGTGACCCGTGACGGACTTCGTCGACGAGACCGCGAGCTCGTACGCGTGCTCGCCGAACACCCGCTTGATCGCGCGAGTCTCGGCGAGGTCGCCGAGCGGCGTGGAGGTGCCGTGCGCGTTGATGTAGCCGACCTGCTCGGGAGCGATCCCGGCACGGTTCAGCGCCGAGCGCATCATCTCGCTGACGCCGATCGCCTCCGGCTCGGGCTGCGCCATGTGGTGCGCGTCGTTCGACGTGCCGTAGGCGAGCACCTCGGCGTAGATGCGTGCGCCGCGCGCCTGCGCGTGCTCGAGCTCCTCGAGCACGAGCGCGCACGAGCCTTCGCCCATCACGAACCCGGCGCGCGTCGCGTCGAACGGACGCGAGGCGCGCGGTGGGTGCTCGTGCTCCGCGGCGAGCCCGCGCATCGCGCAGAACCCGGCCAGGATCAGCGGGTGGATGCATGCCTCCGTCCCGCCGGCGATCACGGCGTCTACGTCGCCGCGCCGGATCAGCTCCGCGCCCTCGCCGACCGCGTGCGAGCCGGTCGCGCAGGCGGAGACCGGCGCGTAGTTCGGACCGCGGATTCCGAGCGTGATCGCGAGCTGCCCGCTCGCGGAGTCGACGAGCACGTTCGGCAGGAAGTTCGGCGACACGCGGTCGGGGCCGCGGTCGCGCAGGACCTCCGCCTGCTCCATGATCCCGAGCACGCCGCCGATCGCGGAGCCGAAGACGATCCCGACCCGGCTCGGGTCGAACCCGTTCAGCTCGGCGTCGCCGACGGCTTCCTTCGCCGAAGCGACCGCGAGCAGCACGTTGCGGTCGAGCTTTCGCACGTCCTTCGCCGAGACGACGCTCCCCGGGTCGAAGTCCTTGACCTCGGCCGCAATCCGGACGGGAAACTCGGACGCGTCGAACGCGCGGATGAAGTCGACCCCGCTGCGACCCTCGCGGGCCGCCTGCCAGGTCGAGGGCGCGTCGTTTCCGAGCGGCGTGACCGCTCCGAGACCCGTGACGACGACGCGCCGCACCGTGCTGGTTTACCAGAGCAGGCTCCGTGGGTAGAAATCACGAGTCCCCGGGCCAAGCCCCTGCCCTCGATTCTCAGGAGGCTCGATGGCCGCGATCGCACAGCCTGGACTGGTCTACTTCTTCTCGTCGCGCTCCGGCGCGTGTCGCCGCACCGAAGGGTTCCTGGCGCAGGTCCTGCAGCGCCGTCGCAACCACGGCACGTTCCGGCTCTACCGCGTCGAGCAGGAAGCGCACCCCGAGATCGTCGAGCGCTTCCGCGTCGAGGAGATGCCGACGCTCCTCGTCGTCGAGTCGAAGACGGTCCAGGCGCGGCTCGAGCGTCCGCGGGGCTGCCGAGAGATCGAGCGGTTCCTGGCTCCCTGGCTCCAGTAGACCGTTAGACCGCGACCCCCGCCTCCTGCAGGGAGAGCTCGGCGAAGCGGTCCCAGTTCGCCTCGATCCGCCGCGCCATCGCCTCCTCCTCTGCCCGCGACTCCCGGGCGGCCTCCGCCGTCGCCTCGTCGCCGGCACGCTCCGCGATCCGCTCGAGCAGCTGGTACGCCGCGATCTCCATCGCCTCCGTCGCGTAGCCGTCGCGCGCGTTCCGGCCGGCCTTCTCCGTCCGCGCGACGTCGAGCACGCTCTTCATCAACGCCTGCGCGATCCCGACGCCCTCGCGAACCATGGAGGGAGACGCACCGTGCGCCTCGAGCCGCCGCTGCATCCGGTCGGCCTGCTTCTCGGTCTCGAGCTTGTGCTCCCGGAGCTGCTGCTTGATCTCCGGGTCGTCCGTCGTCGAGATCATCGAGTCGAGCATGCGGAGCACGTTCTGCTCCATCGCGAGCGCCTCGTCGATGTGCTTGACCAGCTGGCTCTGCAGTTCCTGCGTCACGGAGATCCTCCTCAGTCGAAAGCGTCCGAACTCCCTGCCGAACAACGTCGAGCGCCCCTCCCAGTCCTCGCCCGCCGGCTCGAGCACGTCGACGAGCCCGACGAACGGCGCGCGGTAGCGCAACTCCATGCCCCGCACGTCGAACGCCATCCGGACCGGCCCGGCGACGGTCGCGCCCGCCGCCCCGCGGATCCGCTTGCGGACGCCGGCCATCGGCGGCAGCGCGCCGCCGACCCGCTCGACCGTCCACAACCCGTCCAGCGTGCTCACGGGACTAGGGTTCCACTCCGTGCCCGGGCCAAACGTCCCCTTCCCGCCGATGGAGGCGGAGCTCGTCTCGGAGCTTCCGGAAGGCGACGAGTGGCAGTACGAGCCGAAGTGGGACGGCTTCCGCGGCGTGCTCGAGAACGACGGCGGCGAGCTCGCGCTCTGGTCGCGCAAGGAGCGCCCGCTGCTCCGCTACTTCCCCGAGCTGCGGCCGTTGGGCGAGCTGCTCCCGCCCCACTCCGCGCTCGACGGCGAGATCGTGATCGCGCAGGACGGCGTGCTCGACTTCGAGTTGATGCAGATGCGACTCCACCCGGCCGAGAGCCGCGTCAACCGCCTGGCGGCGGAGATCCCCGCGGAGTTCATCGCATTCGACGTGCTCCTCTGGAAGGGGAAGCCCGTGCACGAGCTGCCGCTGGCCAAGCGCCGAAAGGAGCTCCAGCGCGTCGCGAAGGGCTTCCGGCTCTCGCCGTGCACGCAGGACGCCGAGGTCGCGCGCGGCTGGCTCGACACGTTCGAGGCCGCTGGGCTCGACGGCGTGATCGCCAAGCGCCTCGACTCGCCGTACCTGCCCGGCTCGCGCGAAGCGGTCACGAAGGTGAAGCCGTACAAGACCGCAGATTGCGTCGTCGTCGGCGTGCGCTGGAAGCACAAGCCGGACCGCCTGGCCACGCTCCTGCTCGGCCTCTACCGCGACGACGGCCAGTTCGACTACGTCGGCTCCGCCGCAGTCGCGGCGTCCAAGCACGACCAGATCCTGAAGCTCGTCCGCCCGCTCCTCGACACGAAGTCCGAGCGCCGGTTCTCCGAGCCGAACCGCTGGGGCACCGGCGATCTCGAGGAGACGCCGCTGAAGCCGAAGCTCGTCGCCGAAGTCCGCTACGACAAGGTGCAGGGGAACCGGTTCCGCCACGGCACGAAGCTGATCCGCTTCCGCGACGACAAGGACCCGGCCGACTGCACGTGGCGCGAGGTTCGCCCCGCGCGGAACCCCAACGACCCCACGTTCGAGTCGCTGCTCGCGACCTAGACCTGCTTGCGGCGCGAGGGCTGCACGCGGCGTGGCTCGCCCGGCATCTTCGGGAAGTTCGGCGGGTACGGTGCCTCGCCGACGCCCTCCGACTCCTCGCGCTCGACCCACTCGAGCAGCTTGCGCAGGTCGCAGACCGCGTCGTCGATCCCGGCCTGGACGTCGCCGAGCTCGCCGAAGCGCGCGGGCATCGTCGCGATCGTGAAGTCCTCGGTCTCGACGTCCGGGAGCTCGTCCCACCTCACCGGCGCGGAGACCGTCGCGTCCGGTCGCGCGCGCACCGAGTAGGCCGACGCGATCGTTCGGTCGCGCGCGTTCTGGTTGTAGTCGATGAAGACGCGCTCGCCGCGCTCCTCCTTCCACCACGCCGTCGTGACGAGCGGCGAGCGCCGCTCCACCTCGCGCGCGAACGCGAGCGCGCACCGCCGCACCTCGGGGAAGGTCCACTGCGGCTCGATCCGGCAGGCGACGTGGATGCCGCGGTTGCCCGACGTCTTCGGCCAGCCGACGAAGCCCAGCTCGTCGAGCACGTCCTTCACGACGGCCGCGACCTGCTTCGCGTCGGCGAACGTCGTCCCGGGCTGGGGGTCGACGTCGATGCGCAGCTCGTCGGGGTTGTCGACGTGCGCGCGGCGCGACGGCCAGGGATGGAAGTCGATGGTCGCGAGGTTCGCGGCCCAGGCGACGTGCGCGAGCTCGGTCACGCAGAGCTCGTCGGCGTGCCGGCCCGACGGGAAGGTCACCCGCGCGACCTCGATCCAGTCGGGCCGCTTTTCCGGAACGCGCTTCTGGTAGATCGCCTCGCCCTCCGCGCCGCCGGGATGGCGCTTGAGCTGCGTCGGCCGCTCGTACAGCGCTCGGACGATCCCCTCGCCGACCGAGAGGTAGTACCGGACGTGGTCGAGCTTCGTCTCGCCGCGCGCGGAGTAGTAGACCTTGTCGGGGTTCGTGACCTTGACCGTGCGCTCCCCGACCTCCAGCTCGACGAATGGCGCGGCCATCTCGGACAATGGTAGGGTCGCGCGCGTGAAGAGGCTGTTGCTGCTCCCCGTCCTCGCGCTCGCGCTGGTCGCGGCGGGCTGCGGCGGGGACGACGACGACAACGGCGAGGCCGCGCCGCCCGCCACGACCGCCGCATCCGCGTGCGACAAGGACTCGCTCGAGCTCGTCAACGCCGGGCAGCTGACGATCGGGACGGACAACCCCGCGTTCGACCCCTGGTTCGGGGGCGGCGTGCCCGAGGGCTCCGACTGGGAGTTCAACGACCCCTCCACGGGCGAGGGGTTCGAGAGTGCCGTCGCCTACGCGGTGGCCGACAAGCTCGGATTCGCGGACAGCGAGGTCGAGTGGGTCGTGGTGCCGTTCAACAACTCCTTCCGGCCCGGGGACAAGAACTTCGACTTCGACATCAACCAGATCTCCGTCACGGAGGAGCGCGACCGCGCCGTCGACTTCAGCGACTCGTACTACGACGTCAACCAGGCGCTGGTGGCGCTGAAGGACTCCCCGATCGCAAACGCGACCACGCTCGAGGAGCTGAAGGACGCGCAGCTCGGAGCGCAGGTCGGCACGACGAGCCTCGGCTACATCCAGGACACCATCCAGCCGAGCAGCGAGCCGCGCGTCTTCGACACGTCGAACGACGTCGTCTCGGCGATCAACGCGGGCCAGATCGACGGCATCGTGGTCGACCTCCCGACCGCGTTCTTCCTCGTCGGCGCCGAGGAGGTCAAGAACGGCAAGGTCGTCGGCCAGTTCCCGTCGGCCGGCGGGCAGGAGCACTTCGGGATGCTGTTCGAGGAAGGCAACCCCCTGCGCGACTGCGTGAACGACGCGCTCGCGGAGCTGAAGGACGAAGGCACGCTGGACGAGATCCAGACGCAGTGGCTCTCCGAGAACACCAGCGCGCCGGTTCTCGAGTAGGCGACCGCGCGTCGCGCATCCTGGGCGGCCCCGGCGGCGGCCGCAGCCTGGCGATCGCCACGCTCAGCACGGCCGTCGTCCTCACGGCGCTCGGGCTCGTCGTCGTCACGTCACCCGGCTGGCCCGAGGTTCGCGAGTCCTTCTTCTACGGCCCCGAGTTCCGCGAGTCGTTCCCGGACATCCTCGAGCAGTTCGGGACGAACGTGCAGCTCTTCCTGCTCGCCGAGGCATTCATCCTCGTCTGGGCGCTCGTGCTCGCCGTGCTGCGGAGCCTCCCCGGACCGGTCTTCTTCCCGCTGCGGCTGCTCTCCGCGGCGTACACCGACGTCTTCCGCGGCATCCCCACGATCCTGCTCGTGTTCCTGCTCGGATTCGGCGTGCCTGGCCTCCAGCTCTCGGGCGTGCCGAGTTCGCAGTTCTTCTGGGCGACCGTGTCCCTCGTGCTCGTCTACTCCGCATACGTCTCGGAGGTCTACCGCTCCGGGATCGAGTCGGTGCACCCGAGCCAGGAGGCTGCCGCGCGCTCCCTCGGGCTGACGCAGCTCCAGGCGCTCCGGCACGTCGTCCTGCCGCAGGCGATCCGTCGCGTCGTCCCGCCCCTGCTGAACGACTTCATCGGCCTCCAGAAGGACACGGCGCTCGTCGCGCTGCTCGGAGTCGTCGAGGCGTTCCGGCAGTCGCAGATCGAGGTCGCGGGCTCGTTCAACTACACGCCCTACGTCGCGACTGCCGTGATCTTCCTCGCGCTGACGATCCCGATGACGCGTCTGACCGACTGGCTGATCGCGCGCAACCGCCGCCGGGAGCTCGCGCGCGCATGAGCTTCGTCGAGCTCGAGGGCGTGCACAAGTCGTTCGGCCGCAACGAGGTGCTGCGCGGGATCGACCTCACCGTCGAGGAGCACGAGGTCGTCTGCCTGATCGGCGCGTCCGGCTCGGGCAAGTCGACGCTCCTGCGCTGCGTGAACCTGCTCGAGCCCGTCGACGCGGGTCGGATCGTGGTCGGCGGCACCGAGTTGACCGCGCCCGGGGTCGACGTGAACCGCGTGCGCCGGGAGATCGGGATCGTCTTCCAGTCGTACAACCTGTTCCCCCACATGTCCGTGCTTCGCAACGTCACGCTCGGGCCGCGCAAGGCGCTCGGGCTCTCGCGCGCGGAGGCGGAGCAGCGGGCCGACGAGCTGCTCGCGCGCTTCGGGCTCTCGGACAAGCGCGACGCGTACCCCGACAGCCTCTCGGGTGGGCAGCAGCAGCGCGTCGCGATCGTGCGCGCGCTCGCGCTGCGCCCGAAGCTGATGCTGCTCGACGAGATCACGAGCGCGCTCGACCCCGAGCTCGTCGCCGAGGTCCTGAACGTCGTGCGCGAGCTTGCCGCCGGCGGGATGACCATGCTGATCGCGACGCACGAGATGGGCTTCGCGCGCGACAGCGCGAATCGCGTCTGCTTCCTCGACGCAGGGCGAATTCTCGAGCAGGGGCCCCCGGAGCGGATCTTCTCCTCGCCCACCGAGCCGCGCACCCAGCAGTTCTTGGCGCGCATCGTCGAGGCAGGCAGACTGTAGGCGTGGTCGAGAAGCAGCACGAACACCATCTCTCGGTTTCTCTGGAGCCGCTCGACGACTACCTCGTGGTCGAGCCGGTCGAGGCCGAGGGCTGGACGCGGAGCGGCCTGATCGTCCCCGCGGGCGCCGACGCCGGCTGTCGGCACGGCATCGTCACGGCGGTCGGCCCCGACGCCCAGGGCGTCGACCTCGGCGACAAGGTCCTGTTCCCGAAGGACGCCGGCTACGACGTCCGGATCGGCAGCGGCACCGTCAAGGTGCTCCGGCGCGAAGACCTGATCGCCCGCGTGATCGACTAGCAGCGCACCTGAAAAGCGAAAACCCCCCTGGAGAGCCGCAGAGGGGTCGTCGCCGCATAGGTTGCCGTATCTCTGAGGGGGAGCCGGCAGGTCGAATCTACGCGGCGGCGCGTTGGCACGCATGCCCCGGACGGGGGAACCACCCACCGCACCCTGCGATACCCTGTCCCCCGCGCGCGGAGAAGTGGCCGAGTGGCTGAAGGCGGCGCCCTGCTAAGGCGTTAAGGGGGAACAATCCTCCTTCGAGGGTTCGAATCCCTCCTTCTCCGCTTCGTACCTCGGAGGGGTGGCAGAGCGGTCGAATGCGGCGGTCTCGAAAACCGTTATCCGTCGTTTGGCGGATCGAGGGTTCAAATCCCTCCCCCTCCGCTCCTTGCGTTCGGCCGGGCCTCGCGCCCGGCTCGGGTCAGCCGCCTGGGTCATCGCGGCACGTCCGGCACTCGAGCTCGATCGTTCCCCGGTACGCGGCTTGGCCCGCCCCGGTGCGCCAAGGGCCGCGAGCCGTTGCGCCGTCGATCGGCGTCACGACCTCGAGCGAACCGCCGCTCCCCGCGAACACGAGCCGAAACTCGCCCGGCGTTCGCCTCCCGCTGATCTCGAGCGGGTAGGACGCGCTGCCCCCGCCGGCGACCTCCTGAGTCCCGGTTCCCTTCCCCTCGACTCGTCCCTCGGCGTCGACCGTGAGCGAGAACGTCCCTCCCGCCGTCATCGCGGCGTTCCCTTCGCTCCACGTCCCGTGCCAGCACTCGGGCAGGGTCACACCCGAGGCCTCGACGAGCCCGGCGATGCGCTCGACGATCGCCTGATCGATTTCGCGGCCCTTGTCCATCACCGTTCCGTCGCGGCCCGCGAGTGACTCCCCGCTCTCGTGGTCGTAGTCGTCACCCAGCCCGAGCAGGTGCCCGAGCTCGTGGCCGGCGCCGCCGAAGTAGTCCTCCCAAGACGTCCACTCGCCCGTGAGCGACCGCTCGTACGCGCTCGGGGTGTCCACGTTCGGATCCGGCGTTGCCGGATCCCAGACCACCATCTTCCCGCTCGGCTTGCTGTCGAAGACCATGTAGTGGTAGCCGTCGAGCTTGACCTTCCTCCCGGCCTTGACGAACGGCGTGATCACGACCTCGACGACAATCCGAATCGTGAAGCAGTCTCGGTAGCGAACCGCAGAGAGGCCACCCGACGGCGTCACCCCGAAGAAGGCGTCCGCACCGGTCGTTCCCTCGTTCCAGAAGCGCTCGCTCTCCCTCGCGATGAACTCCCCGAGCTGCGCCCAGTCATAGCGTTCTCCTGTGATCGGGTTCCGCATCCGCTGATGCTCGAGCATCGATGCGAGCTGGATCGGAACACGGATCACGATCTCCGTGCCGGTGACGGTCACCGTCGTCCGAGCGATCGCGTCGGCAGGAATGAAGAGACCGGCGACCAGGGTGACGAGGAGCGCGCAGCGTTTCACGGGCTCACCGTGAAGTACTCGCCGGTCCAGGCGACCCGCGCCTCATTCCGCCGCCACCACGCCTTCCAACGAGCCTGTGTCTCTTCGGGGTCCCAGCGCCCGCCCGGCCGCGCAAGCAGGCCGAGGTCCTCGTCGGTGAGCTGGATCAACGTCGACCGCGCGTAGTGCCAACCGGGCCGCGGTGGATCCTCAAAACGGAGCAGCTCCGTCGACGTGATCGCCTCGATCAGCGGCGGCAGGCCCGCCTTCTCACCGTTGAACGCGAGCGCGCCGGCTGCGAGGAGCCGCTCGTCGAGGCCGCGCGAGCGGAGGAGCGGCCGCAGCGCGTCGAGCGACTCGCCGCGCTCGGCAGTCAGCGAGAGTGCGAACGCGCTCGCCCAGCGGACGTCGCGTTCGTTGTCGCCGAGGTGCTCGAGCGCGGCGGCTCGAGCCTCCGCCGAGTCGGCTCGAATCGCGTCGTACAGCGCGTGGAGGCTCGGCTCCGCCTGGGCCGCGTCGAACCCCGCAATGGCCTCGTCTGCCGAGCCGCTCGAGCCGGCGCCCCCACCGCACGCCGACGCGGCGAGAAGAACGAGCGTGGCGACGATCCGCCGCACGTCACGACGATACGCCCTGTCCGCCGCGGACTCAACGGCGCCGGGCTACGCTGGCAGGGCTCGGAGAGGTGTCCGAGTGGTCTAAGGAGCGCGACTGGAAATCGCGTACGTGCTGCAAGGTGCGTCGCGGGTTCAAATCCCGCCCTCTCCGCTAGCGAACGAGCGCGGCGTGCTCCTCGCCCGGCTCTTCCTCCTCCACGGCGAAGAGCTCGACGGCGAGGAGCATGCCGACGAACAGGACGCCCGTGACGAGGAGGAAGGTGTTCCGGTTCTTGCCCGGGAAGTTCGGGTTGCGCGAGGGCAGCCAGAAGGACGAGACGAGCGCGAAGGCGATGAAGATCGCCGCCATCCCGCCGAGCAGGAGCTTGTTCTGCGTCGTGATCGCCAGGAACACGGCGGGAATCTAACGGCTGCTCACGGGCGGGGTCGGCCGAGGCCGGTCGAGCAGCCGCTCGTCGTCGCGGCGCCGCCAAGCCCGGCGGGCGGCGAGGCCGAGGGCGGTCAGCACCAGGAGCGGCGCGAGCACGATCAAGAGGAAGACGGCGACCGCGCCGGCCACGCCGAGCACGCCGACCGCGTCGTCGACGGCGTCGTCGAGGCGTCCGCTGCTGCTCGCCGCGGCCGGCCGCGTCCGGATCGTCAGCGAGACGTCCGCCAGCGCCACCTGTTCGGCGACGCCGGCCCGGCGCCGCGTGGCCTCGTTCAGCGTCCGCTGGAGCTGTCGGCGCTGGAGCTCGAGGCGGAGCCGGTCGGCCTCGTCGAGCTGCTCCGTGCGCAGACGGACGTTCAGCTCCGCGATGCGGACGCGCAGCGTGTCGATCCGGCCTGCGAGCTGGTCGAGCTCGGCCTGGCGGTCCTGCACCGAGACCTCCTGGCCGGTGATGGTGCCGAGCGCGGAGAGCTGCGCGAGCGCGTCCTGGATTCGACGCTGCGGGATGCGTACGACGAGCTGCGCCTCGCCGCCCGCTCCCTGCGTGGCGACGTTCGACGAGACGACGAACCCACCGAGCGCGCGCGTGGTCGAGATCGCCTCGGCGCTCGCCTCCGAGAGCCGCGCGTTGTCGCGAACCGACAGCTCGAGCCGCACGTCCCACTCCTGGGCGCGCGAGCTCGGCGCGATCGCGGAGAGAGCATCCGTGCTCTGCGCGGCTTCGGGCGTCGCGGCATCTTGCGACTCGCCGACGCGCGAGTCGAGGGCCACGCCGCCGCCCTCGTCGCCCTGGTCGGTCGAGCCGCGGCCGCCGAGCAGCGCCGCGCCGACGAGCGCGACCGCGACCGGCACGACGACAAGCACAGGCTTCCACCCGAACTGCCGCCGCTTCTCGACCGGCCTGAGCCCGCGCACGCGCTCGCGCAGCTCGCGCGGCGCGGCCGGCACGGACGTCCGCAGCTCGCGGATCAGCCCCTCGATCTGCGCCTCGCGCTCGGTCTCCGGCGGCACGCCGCGGAGGAGCCCCTCGATCCGTTCGACGTCGGTGTCAGGCGAGCGCATCTGCAGCCATCCTTTCCTCGAGCTTGTTGAGCGCCCGGGCGAGGCGCATCGAGCCGGCCGTGCGGGAGATGCCGAGCACCCGCGCCGCGGCCTCAGAGTCGAGCTCCAGGACGACCCTGAGCGCGACCACCTCGCGCTCGGCCGCGGTCAGCTCCGCCACGGCCGCCTCGAGCTCGGGCGAGAGCCCGCTGAGCGTCGGCAGCTCGGCCTGAGGCTGCTCCGCCGCGAAGCGCTCCTCGCGGCGCCGGCGCCGGCTCTCGGCGCGGAAGTGGTCGAGCGCCGTCGTCCGCGCGATGCTGCAGAGCCACGTGACCGGCGCGGCCCGCCGCGGGTCGTAGCGCGGCCAGAGCCGGAGCGCCTTCTCGAAGGTCGCGCCGGTCAGGTCGTCTGCGAGTGAGGCGTCGGCTGTGAGCATGAGCAGGTAGCGATAGACCTCGTCCAGGCAGTCCTCGGCGACGGCGGAGAACGTCGGCCGGTTCACATCGTCTCTACGCCGCCGCAGGCCGCTCACGTCACGCGGAAGCGGTCGACAGTCCGGCCGAGGTAGTCGACGATCCGGACGAGGAAGCCCGTTCTCTCCACGGTCAGGTGCACGAACCCACGCACCGTCCCGAACCCGGGCCGGGGCGGGTAGGAGCGTGGGCACCGCTTGACCGGCCGGAGCCCCGCCCCGCCTCCGTGCACGACGTACGTGACGCCGCGCGTGACGAACCGCTGGTAGTTGTGGTCGTGGCCGTTCAGCACCAGGTGGACGCCGTAGCGCTCGAACAGCGGCACCCAGGACCGCTGGACGGCCGGGTGCCCGAGGTAGGTGCCGCACGTGTACGGCGGATGGTGGAAGACGGCGATCCGCCGCAGGCCCGTCCTCCGCGCGAGCGTCCGGCGCAGCCAGCGCGTCTGCGCCGGCGTGACCGCATTCGAGTCGAGCACGATCACCTCGACCTCGTTCACGCGACGGACGTAGTTGGGGCCGGGCATCCCCAGCAGCCCGAACTGGTACCGGCCGCGGCGGTGGCGGATGTCGTGGTTGCCGAGCGCGCCGGCGACGTCGACGCCGGCCCCCCGCAGCCAACCGAAGCTCTCGCGCCAAGACCTGGCGAACGCGCGGCCTTCCGTGTAGTCGTTGTCCCCCATCGTCACGAGGAGCTGCGACGGGTTCTGCGCCTCGTAGGCGCGCATCGCCGCGCCGAGCGCCCGCTGCTGCACGCCGCCGACGCCGAAGTCCCCCACGGCGAGGATCCCCGTGGCGGCCGAGCCGGTCGGCGCGAGCACGAGGGCGACTGCGATGGCGATCCGGAGCGCGACTATGGTTCTGCGAATGATGACGACCGAGCAGGCGATCGAGGGGTACGCGCGGCTGGCCGTGGAGATCGGCGTGAACCTCCAGCCGGGACAGGACCTGCTCGTCAACTGCGATCCGCAGCACCTCGGGCTCGCCCGGGCGGTGGCGAGGGCGGCCTACCGAGCCGGGGGCCGGTACGTCGACGTGCAGATCAACGACGCGCACGCGCGCAAGGCCTTCGTCGAGCTCGCGCCGGAGGACCAGCTCGAGTGGACGCCCCCATGGCACGTCGCGCGGATCGACCACATCGCCGAGAACCAGGGCGCGATCGTGATCCTCGTCGGCGACGCCGAGCCGGACCTGCTCGCCGACGTCGACCAGCAGCGCGTGGCCAAGGCGCGCATGGTCGAGCTCCGCAAGCGCTACCTCGAGCTGGTCGCCGAGCGGAGGATCGCCTGGGCGATCGTCGGCTGCCCGAACGAGGGCTGGGCCAAGGCCGTCCTCGGCGAGCCCGACGTCGATCGGCTCTGGGAAGCGGTCGCCTCGACGGTGCGCCTCGACGAGCCCGACCCCGTGGCGGCGTGGCGCGACCACATCGCGACGCTGAAGTCGCGCGCGAGCGCGCTGAACGAGCGCCGCTTCGACTCGGTCCGCCTCCAGGGGCCGGGCACCGACCTCACGATCGGGCTGACGCCGCGTTCCCGCTGGGTGGCCGCCGAGACCGAGACGGCCTGGGGCCAGACGCACGTTCCGAACATGCCGACGGAGGAGGTCTTCACCACGCCCGATCTCCGGCGGGTCGAGGGCACCGTTCGGTCGACCATGCCGCTCGTCCTCTCGGGGACGGTCGTGCGCGACCTCGCGCTCCGCTTCGAGGGTGGGGAGATCGTCGAGGTGAAGGCCTCGAGCGGCGAAGAGGTGATCCGCAAGCAGATCGAGACCGACGAGGGCTCGAGGCGCCTCGGGGAGCTCGCGCTCGTCGACGGCGACTCCCGGGTCGGCAGGACCGGGCTCACGTTCATGAACACGCTCTTCGACGAGAACGCGACGACGCACATCGCCTTCGGCCAGGCGTTGCCCGAGGCGGTCGAGGGCGGCGGCTCGATGTCGCCGGAGGAGCTCGCCGAGCTCGGCGTGAACGACTCGACCGTCCACGTCGACTTCATGGTCGGCGGCCCCGAGGTCGACGTCGAAGGCCTCGACGGCAACGGCGGCGCGGTCCCGATCATCCGGGACGACGCCTGGGTTCTCGCTTGAACTAGCGCGCGGTCAGGCTTCCGTGGTCGCGCGCAGCACCGAGCGGATGCTGATGATCCCGATCGCGCGCTCGCCGTCGACGATCGGCAGGTGGCGGAAGCCGTTGTCGAGCATGATCTTCGCAGCCTCCTCCGCGGTCGCCTCGGGGCCGACGGTGATCGGCTCGGGCGTCATCCACGAGCGCACGCGCTCCTCGGACGAGTGGGTCCGCGCGGCCACCGAGCGGAGCACGTCGCGGTCGGTGAGGATCCCGACGAGCCGGCCGAAGTCGGACACCGCGGCGGCGCCGCGCCCGGCGTCCACCATCTTCTGGGCGGCCTCCCCGATCGTGTCCTCGGGGGCCACGGAGACGAAGGTGTCGTGCATCAGCTCGCCCAGGGTGCTCATGGAGCGAGGATACTCCGCACGGCTACGGGAGCGAGGGAGGAGTTCGCCCGGGGACCGCGTAGTCGCTGGACCCGTGCGCAGACTCTCCGTACTCGCAGCGACGCTCGTCGCGGCCGCGATCGCGGCCGCCCCGGCCGGCGCGATGGCCAAGCACCAGGTCGCCGGCCTCCAGGTCGCCCTGTACCGGTACGGGCTCTACAAGGGCGAGATCGACGGGGTTGCCGGGCCGATGACGAAGCGCGCGGTCGTCGACCTCCAGCGCTCGGCGAAGCTCGCGCCGGACGGCGTCCCCGGCAAGCAGACGCGCGCCGCGCTCGGCAAGCTCGGACGGCCGCTGTTCGGGGTGCGCACGCTGAAGCGCGGGATGGTGGGCTTCGACGTGTCCGTGCTCCAGTTCCTGCTCGCGAAGAACGGCTTCCCGCCGAGAAGCCTGAACAGCAACTTCGGCACGTTGACGGAGGAGCTCGTGCGGAAGTACCAGCGCAAGGCGGGGCTCTCTCCGGACGGGATCGTCGGCAAGGCGACGCGTGCGGCCCTGCTCGGCGCGAAGCGGAAGGCGAAGTCGAAGCCGCGTCCCACGCTCACGCGACACGTCGTGCGACCCGGCGAGTCCCTGACCGCGATCGCCGAGCGGCACGGGACGAGCGTTCGCGCACTCGCGAGCCGCAACCGGATCGATCCGAGCAACGTGCTGCTGATCGGCACCAGGCTCGTCGTCCCGAAGCGCGCCGCGACCGGAGCAGCCCGCGGCTCCGTGAGGAGCTCGCTCGACCGCTGGGCGGCGCACTACGGCGTCGAGCCGGCGCTCGCGCGCGCGCTGGCCTGGCAGGAGTCCGGGTTCCAGCAGGGCGTGCGCTCCTCGGTCGGGGCGGCCGGCGTGATGCAGGTCACGCCCGCGACGTGGAGCTTCGTCGAGCTGTTCGTGATCGGCCGCAACGTGCCGGCCACGATGGACGGGAACGTGCGCGTCGGCGTCGCGTACCTCGACCACCTGCTCGAGGAGTTCGAGGGGAACCGCCGGCTCGCGGTCGGCGCGTACTACCAGGGCCCGGCGGGCGTCCGCCGCGACGGGCTCTACGCGGAGACGAAGCGCTTCGTCGCGAACGTGCTCGCGCTCCGCGGCCGCGTCTGACTCGATAGCTTCAGGCCCGTGACGGTTCTCGCGATTCTGGCGTTCGCGGGCGTGCTCGCGGTCGTGGCGTTCGACTGGCTCCACCGTACGAAGGCGGCGCTCGTCGGCGCGGGCGTCGTGGTCATCGCGGGCGTTTTCGGCATCGACGAGGCGATCACGGCCGTCGACTGGGAGACGCTCGGGCTTCTGGTCGGGATGATGATCATCGTCGGGCTCACCGAGCGGACTGGGATCTTCACGTATCTCGCGCTGCGGGTCGCGCAGCTCTCGCGCGGCCGCCCGTTCCGGCTCGTGTTCCTGCTCGCGGGGACGACAGGTGTGCTGTCGGCGTTCCTCGACAACCTGACGGCGATCCTGCTCGTCGTCCCGATCACGCTGCTGCTCGCCGACTCACTCGACGTCGACCCGATCCCACTCGTGATGACCGAGATCCTCGCGTCGAACATCGGTGGAACCGCGACTCTGATCGGTGACCCGCCGAACATCATGATCGGGTCACACGTGCGCGAGCTCAGCTTCGTCGACTTCATCGTCAACCTCGGCCCCGTCTCGTTGGTCA
Source organism: Thermoleophilia bacterium (assembly GCA_025929895.1). Classification (GTDB taxonomy): domain Bacteria; phylum Actinomycetota; class Thermoleophilia; order Gaiellales; family Gaiellaceae; genus JACCTU01. The sequence goes on along the minus strand of JAICPI010000007.1, from coordinate 4,185 downwards.
CGCTCGTGCTCGGCACCGGGCTCGTCTATCTCTTCTTCCGCGGGAAGCTCGACGTCGATCCTGCGAGAGCGCGCGAGGTAGCCGCGCTCGACCCCGCGGAGGACGTTCGCGGCCGCCCCCACGTCAAGCGCTCGATCGCCATCCTGCTCGGGACGATCGTCGGATTCTTCCTGCATACGCCGCTCGGCCTCGAGCCGGCCGTGGTCGCGCTCGCCGGCGCAACGCTGCTGCTCGTCGTCGCGGCCGACGACATCGAGGAGGCGCTCGAGCGCGTCGAGTGGGGAACGATCTTCTTCTTCATCGGCCTGTTCGTGCTCGTCGGCGCCCTCGAGAGCCGCGGCGTGATCGAGCGGATCGCCGAGGGAGTGAATGCGATCACGGGCGACTCGGTCGGGGGACAGTCGATCGGGATCCTCTGGATCGCAGCGCTCGGGTCCGCGGCAGTCGACAACATTCCCTTCACGGCCGCGATGATTCCCGTCGTGGACGAGCTTCAGGCGGGCGAGGACTTCAACGACGCGCAGTGGTGGGCGCTCGCACTCGGCGCCTGCTTCGGCGGCAACGCCACGATGATCGCCGCGGCCGCCAATGTCGCGGCGGTTGGCGTGCTCGAGCGCACCGGACACGCGATCTCGTTCGTGCGGTTCCTCGTGATCGGCGTGCCCGTGACGCTGCTCTCGCTGGTGATCGCGACTATCTACCTGCTTCTCTTCCAGGTGTAGCGATGGCGGTGCTGAGGGACCTGACGGTCGACGCTGCGGTTCCCGACACGGCGACGTTCGGGGAGGCTGTGGAGGCGCTCACTCGGACGGACGCCGCGGTCGTCGCGATCGTCGACGCGGACCGGCGCGTCGTCGGACTGCTCGACGAGCGTCAACTCCTGCGCGGCCTCTTCCCTGCCTACCTCGGCGAGCTGAAGCACACGGCCTTCGCCGACGACGACGTCGAGTCGATTCGGGAGCGTCGCGTGAGGGCGGCGGCGCAGCCGATCCGAGAGCTGATGGCGGAGCCGGTGACCGTGGAGGCCGACGCGAGCCTGACGCACGTCGCTGAGCGCTTCATGCACTGCGCGCTCGAGGGCCTGGCCGTCGTCGAGGGCGGGCGTTATAAGGGCGTGATCGACCTCGACGTCTTCGTGCGAGCGATTCGGGACGAGTGAGGTGACGGCCGTGACGCGGCGGCCCCCGACCTGCTCGAGCGTGACGACGGAGGGGTCCTCCGTGGGCGCGATCCCGAGCCGCCCGGCGGCGACGCCCACGCCGACGAAAGCGGCGGGGCCCGTGCCGGGAAGTCTGGTCGGCGTGACTCGCCATGGACCCGTACGACGACTTCTTTCCCGGTCTCGCCCTCGCCGCGGGCCGCTCGTGGTCGCGCTCGCTGCGGCTTCGGTTGCCGCCGCCGAGAACGCCAACCGTTCGTCGGTGTACGTGTCTGGCACTGTGTCTGGCACCTGATGCCCCGAGCGACGTGGATCGGCGGTGCACGAACCCGCGGCGGCCTGACGGTCGTCGTCGCGCTCGCGCTCGCGGGTTGCGGCGGAGGCGGGACGTCGGCGCCCGACCAGTCGCTTCAGGCCCGCCTGTTGACCGACCCCCGGGAGGACACCGCGCTGATCTTCGCCACCTCCGACCACGCCGTCGGCAAGCAGCGGATCGCGTTCGTGCTCCTCGACAGCAGAGGCGAGGCGCTCGAAGGCGCGACCGCCCGCGTGCGCATCGGCCGCGGCGGGCTCGAGTCCAACGCGATCGCAGAGGTGGCGGCCCGCTACGAGCCGCTCGGTCGACCGGTCTCAGCGGGACAGCCCGGAGACGAGTTCGACCTCCAGGGGATCTACGTCGCGCACGTGCAGTTCGACGAGCCCGGACGCTACTCGCTCCTCGTCGAGCCCGACGAGGGCCGGCTCCAAGGGTACGGCTCGGTCGAGGTCCGGGAGCGGGCGGCATCGCCTGCGATCGGTGCGAAGGCGCCGTCCTCGGACAACCCGACCGTCGCCGAAGCGGCGGCCGAGGCGATCACGACGGCGCGGCCGCCCGACGTCGAGCTGCTCCGCCACTCGATCCGCGAGAGTATCGCGGGCCGCAAGCCCTTCGTGGTCGTGTTCGCGACGCCGGCCTTCTGCAGGAGCCGCGCCTGCGGCCCGACCGTCGAGATCGTCGACACCGTGCGACAACGGATCGGCCCGTCGACGCGGTTCATCCACGTCGAGGTCTACGAGGGGAACGACCCGAGGCGCGGCTACAACCGCTGGATGAAGCAGTGGAAGCTGCCGACGGAGCCGTGGATCTTCGTCGTCGACCCCGAGGGCACGATCCGCGCGAAGTTCGAGGGGATCGCGTCCGTGGGCGAGCTCGAGCGCGCGGTCCGCGCGATGCGGGCTGGGTGAGCGGAGTCAGAAGACGCGCGAGCGTTGACGGCTGAGGAAGAAGCCGTGACCGCTCGTGTTGCGGCAGGTCAAGCCGGACACCTTGGACACACATCGGAGCCCGCTGAACCGGTCGACCCAGACCTTCCCGTACCCGAGCACTCGCGCTCGCTCTTGTCCGACGAAGGGGCCGGGATCGCCGGCGCACGAGGAGACCGCCGCGCGCCCAACAGCGCTCAAAGAGATGCGGTCGCTCACGCGCCCCCCTTCCCGGCAGGTCTTTCGCGGCGACGGCGGGCGCAGGCCGCTCTTGATCCCGCAGAGGACGCTCGGATGCCACCCTGGACCGAACGACGGATTCGGGCCGGCCGCGTAGGCGCAGACGATGTTTCCCGACGGTGTCCTGAAGCTCCCCATCGTGAGCGCGCCGGCCGTGGGTGTCACGACCAGGCAGAGCGCTGTCGTGACGCAGATGACGAGGCGTCTCGGCGTGGACATCAGGGCCCGACCTCGGTAACCCCCGACGCGTTGATCAGGAAGCCGCGGCCGGTCGCGGCGCCGCCGATGACGGTGCAGGTGACGCCGCTCGCTTCGACGAGGCAGTGGAACTTGTTCCACTCGTTCGCCTGCCCGTTCGCGATCACGCGTGCCCGGTCGTCCCAGTTCTGCAGGCAGTCGTTGCAGGCGGTGAAGCTGCCGTTGAGCCGAAGCGTCGCAAGCTGCCTGTTCCGGGTTCCACAGAACACTTGCGCGGCCGGATCGAAGACGAAGCGACACCAGACCTGACCGTCCTGGCTGAGGATCGAGTCGTACGACCAAGCCCGCTGCCACGGGCCGACCACGAAGCGCTTCCCGTTCCAGCGCCAGAAGTGGTACTTGACCGAGGAGGGGAAGCAGTGCGCGTCGCCGCGTGCGAGCACGCCGATCGTCTCGCGGATATCGCCGCCGACCACGTCGAGGAACGCACCGTGGCCGACCTTCTTCGCGAGCTTCCAGGTTCCGCCGCTGTGGCGGAAGACCGCCCAGCCGCCGCTGATCCCGCAGCCGGGAATCGCGACCGAGGCCACCATCCCTCTCGATCCGCGTCCGAAGAGCGGGCCGCACTGCACCTGGTTCACGGGCGTTCTCGGCTGGAACGGCTTGACCACGCCGATCCCGTAGCGGGTCATCGCCTTCACCGCCGCAGCCTTCGAACAGCCGGCGGCGCCGCTCACCGACCGTTGCGCCTGCGCGCCCGAGGTGCGTTGGGTCGCCGCGAGGGTGAGCGAGAACACGATGACGACCGAGAGGACGATCGGAAGCCGGGACCGCACGCTGAAACTCCTTCCATCCCCCCGCGTGCCGACTATCGCAGGCGCGACACCGCCGGTCAATGCGGCCGAGGCAGGCGATCGACGTACGCCGTTTTGCCGCGCTCCGATCGAGGCATTCATTCCACGTGAGCGACCACGCTGACCGCCAGCCGCTCGCGCGCGACCTGACGTCGTCGATCCCGTACTCGCCGGGTCTTCGCGTCGGCGACACGATCCACGTCTCCGGCACGATCGGCCGCCCGCCCGGCCGCGATCTCCCGGCCGATCTCGCCGAGCAGTTCCGCCAGCTCTACCGCAATGTCGCGGTCGTGCTCGACGAAGCGGGCGCGACGTGGGCCGACGTCGTCGAGATGACCTCGTACCACGTCGGCCTTCGCGAGCACATCGAGACGCTCTTCGCCGTCCACCGCGAGTTCGTCGCCGAGCCGTATCCCGCGTGGACAGCGGTCGGCGTGACGGAGCTCCTCAGCAAGGACGCCGTGCTCGAGATCGCCGTGACGGCCGTTCGGC